>JAADHT010000089.1 GCA_013151705.1 Kiritimatiellota bacterium
TGTTTCATATGCTGTCGGGCAATTTCCCGCGGAAGGTGGTCGGAAGTGACACGGCTATGCTCGCCGTCGCTGAAACAGGGGATGTCGATTGGGGGTTGTGTCCGGTTGTCGAAAATGCTTTATCGCTGGTTTTGAAAAAAATGCTTTCTCTTGATCCGGAGGATCGATATGCGGAGACTGGTGAACTCGCCAGGGAATTGGAGTATTTCATCTACAGGAAAGGGTACGGCCCCACCAACGTCACGCTCTCGGAATATCTGCGCGAACAGGTTCCCTACATTTTTGAAAATGATCAGGGCTCTTATTTCAGAACGATCGTTAAGGACGCCAAAACCGTTGAAATGGCGGGTTACGTTATTTAGACCCTGTTCGAACAGGGTCTATTTAGAGGGAATTTGTCAGCACCTCGTCCACGAGACCGTATTTTCTAGCGTCCTCGGCGGACATGAAGTTGTCCCGTTCGGTGTCGGCTGAGATTTTTTTCGCTGATTGTCCGGTGTGTTGGGCTAGGAGGGCGTTTAGATTGGCCTTGATTCTGAGAATCTCCTTGGCGTGTATCTCTATGTCCGTAGCCTGTCCCTCCATTCCTCCGAGGGGTTGGTGGATCATTATTCTGGCGTTCGGAAGAGCGAAACGCTTTCCTTTGGCGCCGGCGGCGAGCAGGATGGCGCCCATGCTGGCCGCCTGTCCCACGCAATAGGTTTTAATGTCGCAACTTAGAATCTGCATTGTGTCGTATATGGCCATTCCCGCCGAGATCGAACCGCCCGGGCTGTTTATGTAGACGTCTATGTCTTTTTTCGGATCCTCAGATTGAAGATATAGCAACTGCGCGACCATGAGATTCGCTATGGCATCGTCGATGGGTGTGCCGATGATGATGATCCTGTCCTTCAGAAGACGGGAGAATATATCGTATCCTCGCTCGCCCTGCCCGGTCTGCTCCACTACCATTGGTACTAATGTAGACATCATTCCTTCTCCGTTTTGTCGCCGTTTTCCGTTTTTTTAGTCGTCGCCGGCTTTTTCTCGGCTTTGGTTTTCTTGGAACTCTTCGCTTCAACGATATCAGCGTTGTCGAATATGAATTCCATCGCTTTTCTAATCGTCAAATCCATATGCAGTTGTTCCAACCCGCCATTTCGTTCCATAATTTGGCGTAATTTTTTCTCGTCTTGGCCATAAGCGCGGCTTAAACCGGAAATACCCGCGTCCAAATCCTTCTGGCCGACTTCTATGTTTTCTTTTTTGACGATTTCTTTGGCTATGAAAAATTTGTTCAGGCGTTCCGTTGCCTGTTTTTCCGCGTCTTTTTTATGTTTGTCGATATCGTCTTTGAACTTTTCGGCGTCCTCCTGTGTTTTCAGTATTTCATTGGCCATTCGAGAAAGCGCCTGTTGAGTTTCCTGTGCCAGGATCGACGGCGGCAACGGCAGATTCCCCAATTTTTCCATAAGCGATTCGAACGCGTCATCCATGTTTTTGGATTTAGACTCGTTTTCCCTGGTCTGTTTGAAATTATCGGATATGCGTTTTGCGAGAGTTTCCATATCATCGACGCCCAATTTTTCGCAGAGCGCTTTGTCGTCTGTGATCGGGACGCGTCTTTCCACTTCGTTCACTGTAATTTTATAATGGGCTTTTTTGCCGGCGAGCAGAGGTTCAGTGAAATCTTCGGGGAACTCGATGACCAGCTCTACTGTTTCACCTTTCTTTTTTCCTTTCAACGCCTTGAGCATGCCGGGAAGCAATTCGTACTCGGATGTGAGCCAGCACCAGGTTTTCTCCGCGTTGACGAGTCTTTTCATCGAATCAGGAGCGTTCTCGGGGCAGTCAATGTCCGAGGACAAGGCGATTTCCAGCATATCCTCTTCTTCGACGGACGCCTCCACCTTCTTCATTTCAGCGTATTCGTTCCTGAATCGGTCTATTTCGTTTTCGATGTCTTTTTTGTCTATTTCGATTGCTTCCTGTTTTATTTTGATGCCTTTATAGGCCGGAAGATCGATTTTCGGAGCCACGTCGAAGGAAAGGGTGAATTTCATCGTCTCGTTGTTCTTCGGCAGTTCCAATTTGGCTTCCGGCAAAGGGAGAGTCGTCAAATCCGTGTCAACAGTTGCTTGCAGTTTATCGAAAACAGCCAATTGGATTTTTTTCAGCACTTCAGCGTCTATCGAATCCGCGAAACGTTTCCTCACCAAAGCCGCCGGCGCCTTTCCTACCCTGAATCCGGGCAACGTGGCCTGGGAGGCGAACTCTTTCACCAGAGATGATGTTTGAGTTTCGATATCCTTCGGAGGAATGGTTATCTCCGCTTTTTTCTGACAGGGTTGCAAGTCGGTGATCGCGATTTCCATTTGTTCCAGTGTGGTTTCAGACATAATTACTCCGTACTCTCCATTCTTGTGTAAAAAAATTACGACTTGTGATGCGGGGTCGCATTCCGCAAAAACAGACCAAACGGCTCGCGGAGAATCCACAACGTATCTCCAAAACTCTTCGAGCGGTCGGACCCTGTTCGAAAAGCTATCACAGCCCTTCGGGCGATTCCGCGGAAATCGCAACTTCGCACACTCGAAATAAGCGGGCGCATGGCCGCGATAGCTTTTCGAACCGGATTTAATCTATCCGTGGAATCGAAAAATTCCATGTCGAAATTAAGGTATATCAATAAAATTACCGTGAAATTTTTCATTTTATTTTGACAACGTTCTTTTAGAAGCTATATTCGGGAGTTTGATATGCTATTCCTTTCGCATGTGTTATTGAGGTTTCATAATAAAACAAGTGGGTTTGGGGAACGACATTGTCAGGCGAACGCGTGTGAAAGTCAATAGAATTTAAAGTGTAGTGCGTGTAAAATTAGGATATATATTGATATGGCAGGAGTTCCCAAGTTAATAATATTGTCGGAACAACTTCGCGGGCAGAAGCATGAACTGGTTAACGACGCTTATTCCTGCGGACGCGTGTCGGAGCGGGACATTCACATTCCCGATCCCACGGTCAGCACGCACCATTGCGATTTTGTCAAGCGTGATGGCGCGTATGTGCTGATCGACCGCAACAGTACTAACGGGACGAGGGTCAATAATATTCCTATCACCGAGCAGGAACTCCAAAACACGGATATTTTGCAGGTTGGCGGGATTGAGATTCTGTATGACTGCGACGATAAATCGATGACCACCGTCCTAAAAACGACCACCGGCATTAAGTTCGATGGAGCGGAAGTTGGAGTTTCCACCGTGACCCAGATGGACAACGCCGATCCATTCAGAAAGGGATCTAAAGGTGGAAAATCGCAAATGATAATGATTGGGTTCGTGGCCCTTCTCGTTCTCGTCGTTTTGATCTTATTGGTTGTTCTGGGGTATATTATGTTTTTCCGGGAAACGGGAGGAAAGCCCGCCTTTCTGACTTCCCTTTTTTATTGAACAGTCCACATTGACGGAGGAGTCCTCTCTTTTTTTAATTTAATCCGCATATTTTTCGCTTAATACATAATCCTGTCGCATCGCAGCGCCAATTTGGTTCCTTTAACTATGAGTAACGGAGAGAAGAAAAAAGCAAACCAAGATGATGGAGGTGATTTCAACCCAAAGAAGTTGGACTCGCGGCAATCCTCATCCGGCTCTTCCGGAGGGAAATCCCAAATAGCGTTGGTCGTTTGGCTCCTGATTTTTTTGGGTCTTGGCATTTTCGTT
This sequence comes from Kiritimatiellota bacterium, assembly GCA_013151705.1. Lineage (GTDB taxonomy): Bacteria > Verrucomicrobiota > Lentisphaeria > Victivallales > JAADHT01 > JAADHT01. Next base: position 3,708 of record JAADHT010000089.1, read on the forward strand.
CTTTTCAACCATGGATCGAAAACGGTCACCAAATGGTCGCAGTCCAAATTCGAGAAGGAGCTCGCCTCCGGGCACATTGAAAAAGTCTCCACAATCCCGTTGACCGACGGAGTCGCCATATTGAAGGGTGAGTACCGTTCTTCCGATTCTCAATCGAACGCCACCAAAAAACCAAAAGTTTTCACAACCAAAGTGACGTTGACTGATGATTTGGACAAACTCATCAGGAATTCCGGAGTCGAACGCAAGGTGGAGCCTCCAAATCCTTGGATAGGCAATTTGCTGCTCACGCTTCTTCCTATTCTGATAGTCGTAGTTCTCATTTACGTGCTTTTCGCAAGGCAGATGAAACTCGCTGGAAAAGGCGCTATGCAATTTGGAAAAAGCCGCGCGCGGAAACTTTCCCACAATGGCAAGAAAATCACTTTCGCGGATGTCGCCGGAGCGGAGGAAGCCAAGGAAGAGACCAAGGAACTTGTGGATTATCTCAAGGATCCTTTAAAATTCAAGCTGCTTGGCGGAAAGATTCCGAAGGGAGCGTTGCTCACCGGACCGCCTGGAACAGGCAAGACTCTTTTGGCCAAAGCCGTGGCGGGAGAGGCGGACGTTCCTTTTTTCACCATCAGCGGTTCCGATTTCGTCGAGATGTTCGTCGGGGTCGGAGCGAGCCGCGTCAGAGACATGTTCGAACAAGCCAAACAAGAGGCCCCATGCATTCTTTTCATTGACGAGATCGACGCGGTCGGTCGGTCGCGTTTCTCCGGGATAGGCGGTGGACATGACGAGCGCGAGCAAACTTTGAACGCGTTGTTGGTGGAGATGGATGGAATGGAGACGCAGGAGGGAATCATTATCATAGCCGCCACCAACAGACCGGATGTGCTTGATCCCGCTTTGACGCGGCCTGGACGTTTGGACAGGCAGATAGTTCTGGATCTTCCGGACATTAAGGGAAGGCGGGAGATTTTGGATGTTCATGTTAAAGAAGTCAAGGTCGCGGGTGATGTGGATTTGGATATCGTGGCCAAAGGCACTTCCGGCTTCAGCGGAGCTGATTTGGCGAATTTGATTAACGAGGCGGCTTTGCTAGCGGCCAGATTCGACAAGAAGGCCGCTGATATGAGCGATTTCAACGAGGCGAGAGACAAGGTGCGTTGGGGCCGCGAGCGCAAGAGTAGGAAAGTGAACGACGAGGACAGAAGGATAACCGCTTATCATGAGGCGGGACACACGTTGGTCGCGTTGAACTGTCCGAAATCGACTCCCGTCCACAAAGTGACTATAATTCCGAGAGGAAACGCTTATTTGGGCGCCACTATGTCAATGCCGGAGGAGGATCGATACACGCAATCCAAAACCGAGATGCAGGATGAGTTGACTGTCCTTATGGGTGGGCGTTGCGCGGAGGAGATAGCGTTTGACGAGATAACGAGCGGGGCGTCGGCGGATATAGCGCAGGCGACGAAAATGGCCAAGGCCATGGTTTGTTATTTCGGAATGAGCGAGAAAATGGGGAATGTCCAGTACGGCAATCGAAGCGAGCATATATTTATAGGCCGCGACATAACCAAATCGGAAGACTACAGCGAGCAGACGGCTCGCGAGATTGACATAGAAATAAAGACTTTCATCCGCGACGCGACTAAAAGAGCTGAAAATATTCTCCGCGACAAAAAAGACAAGTTGAGTTTGCTCGCCGAGACTCTACTCCAAAAAGAGACGCTTGACATCAAAGAGATAAAAGAGCTTTTGGTAATATGAAAGAACGGCCGTGAAGCTTATCGGACTTCACGCGTTGAACCTTTTTTATGGTTGAAGCTTTGATGAATCAGACCTTTTCGCCATCCTCCCCTTTTTCCTCAACAGCCGTTTCTTCAAGCTCCTCCTCATCATCTTCATC
>JAADHT010000017.1 GCA_013151705.1 Kiritimatiellota bacterium
AGGTGGAGCAGACGCCGTCTGCGTTGAAACTATGAGTGCGATAGACGAGGCGACCCTAGCGGTGAAAGCCGCGAAAGAAAACACCTCGTTGGAAGTGATCTGCACTTTCACTTTCGAAAAAACCGTAAATGACGACTACCGGACTATGATGGGAGTCTCACCTACGGAAATGGCGAAAGCCATGGTCGAAGCCGGAGCCGACATTATCGGGACCAACTGCGGAAACGGCATCGAACGTATGATTGACATAGTGAAAGAGATCAAAGCGGCCGCGCCGGACATGCCGATTCTCGTTCACGCCAACGCGGGAGCTCCGGTGAATGTGGACGGAGTGGACACCTTCCCGGAAACTCCGGAGGATATGAAGGCCCTTGTGCCGAGACTTGTGGAAGCCGGAGCCAATATCATCGGCGGATGCTGCGGCACCACTCCCGCGCACATATCAGCGATGAAAGAGGCTGTTCGGGAAATGAAATGCGCGAATTGCGAATGTTGAATCAAGAGTGATGAAAAGCGGAGGCAACAGCTAACTTAACGATTTCACGGTTATTGCGAGAGTTTTTATAAAATACGACAATAAAAAAGGAGAGAATTATGGACTTCAAATCAAAATGTATGTCGACGGCGATCGGAAGCATGCCTTTCGCGGATCCGGAACACGCCATAGACGTTTCTCTAAACAATCTTGACGCTCCGATATGGCCTCAGCTTTCACATTTCGGACTGTACGAGCAAATGGAGATTCAGTATTCAGAAGGAATGCCCAGCGCGATTATCGACGAAGAGAAGGGACGCATGTACTTTGACACCTCGGTGGATTATTCAGATTCATTCGCTGAATTCTACGAGGCGTACATGATGGCGATGGATCCAGACGACGGAAATGGAGATTGCTCGTCAATGGCGATAAGCGAGGATTATTCAAAAGGAATCTACGCCTTGGAGAAAAGGCTTCAGGCTGAAGGCGGGAAACGTCCTTTTCTGAAAGTCCAGGCTACCGGCCCCTGCAGTTTCGCGTTGACGATCGTCGACGAGAACAAACGCGCGTTGTGGTACAACGAGGAGTTCAGGGATGTCGTGATAAAAGCGCTCGCGATGAAATGTCGTTGGCAACTTCAGAAATTCGCGCCTTACGCCGAAAAACAAATATGTTTCATCGACGAGCCCATCCTGTCGGCATTCGGAAGTTCGACCTACGTATCGGTGCAACGCGACGATGTGATCGAAGCGTTGAGCGAAGTAATCGAAGCCGTTCACGCGGAAGACGCGCTCGCCGGCATACACTGCTGCGGGAATACGGAATGGAGCATCCTTATCGACGCCGGAGTGGACATAGTGAACTTCGACGCGTTTGAATACGGCGAGACCATAGCGATGTATCCAGAACACGTGAAAACGCATCTGGACCGCGGCGGACTTTTGGCCTGGGGGGTGATTCCGACTTCAACCGCCATAAAAGAAGCGACAGTTGACTCGTTGGTGGCTCAGTTTGAAAAGATGGTTGATCATCTATCCGCTCAAGGAATAGACAAAACTCAAATCCTTGAACAAGCATTGATTACTCCGTCGTGCGGAACAGGCTCGATGGAGGAAGCGGACGCCGAGAAGGTCTTTGAAATGACAAACAAAGTTTCGACGGCTCTTAAAGCGAAATACGGTTTTCAGTTATGAAAATCGCAATATCAGGCAAAGGTGGGGTGGGGAAATCAACGCTCGCCGCGGCGCTGTCCCTGCTTCTCGCCGAGAAGGGCGAAAGAGTTCTAGCCGTCGATGCTGATCCCGACGCGAATCTCGCGGCTGCCTTGGGAATATCCTCAAAAAAACAGGCTGACATTATTCCGATAGCGGAACAAGTGGCGTTGATTGAAGAGCGGACGGGCGCCAAAGTCAGTCAATACGGGCAGATATTCAAAATCAACCCGGAAGTCGCGGATATCGCGGATAAATACGCGACGACGCATAAAGGCGTGGCGCTCTTGGTTCTCGGAGCGGTCGAGAAAGGCGGTGGCGGTTGCGCTTGTCCGGAAAATGTTCTACTCAAGGCATTGGTCTCCGATTTGGTCCTCTACAAAAACGAGAGTTTGGTGATGGACATGGAAGCCGGCGTCGAACACCTAGGTCGAGCGACCACCCGCGGAGTCGATATGATGCTGATCGTCGTGGAACCAGGGCAAAGATCCGTGGACTGCGCTAGAAAAGTAATTCGTCTGGGCGAGGAGATAGGCCTCAATTCCTTTAAGATCGTCGCCAACAAGATCTGCCGTGATTCGGATGAGGGATTTGTGAGGGAAGCTTTTCCCCGTCTGGAAATAGCGGGAGTCATTCCATTTTCCAATGAGTTCAGGGAACTTGACAGATCCGGAAAATCGGTTTTGGATGGGATATCATCCGATCTAAGAGAACGCTTTGAAGAAATATTGGAGAATTTGTGAAATTATATATGGATGCGGCACGCCGCACCATCACTAAAACCGCCAACAGGAATACAGAGAGTGGATAATCAAATTCAAATACTGATGTTCTCGGCGGCTGGAATTAATATGACGGGACTGCTTTTGGTCGTCTCGGCGTTCTCCATTGTCGCCATCGGCACGATGCTATCCGTCGTTCTGCCAACCACATTGAAAAAATGCCGCTTTGGAACGATATTCACACGCTATGACGGGTTTTATTCTCCTTTCGAGCGGAACGCAATTTCAATGGGATTGTAAAATGAGCCACATAATCGCGATAACGGGAAAGGGAGGAGTCGGCAAAACAACGTTGTCGGCCTTGATCGTCACACGTCTGATAGCGACGGGACACACACCAGTCCTAGCCGTCGACGCGGACCCGAACTCCTGCTTGGACGCCAGCTTGGGCGTGAAAGCCGAACACACGATAGGCGGAGTTCGCGAGGAGGCCAGGGAGATCGCCGGAAAAGGAATGGCCGCTGGTATTTCCAAACAAGAGCTCCTTGAATTCAAAATAGGAGAGAGCTTGGTTGAAGCGGATGATTTCGATCTGATCGCCATGGGAAGACCCGAAGGGCCGGGTTGCTACTGTTACGCCAACAGCGTCCTGAAACAAGCCATAGGAACAATCGCCGATAGTTACCCGTATGTCGTAATCGACAATGAGGCGGGGCTTGAAAACCTCTCTCGGCGCATTGTGAAAAAAGTGGATCTAATGATAATGGTGGCGGATCCTTCAATGCGCGGGATTGAAACATTGGAACGCCTCCACGAATTGACGAATGAAATGGATATTGAATACGGAAAGCTTGCCTTGATCGTCAATAGAATGAGAAAAAAGGAACTACCGAGGACAGTAGTGGAATTGGGAAAGAGAATCGAAGCGGATCATCTCATCGGATTGCCAGACGATGAGGAGATCGCGGATTTCGCGGAGAAAGGAAAAAACCTGATGCTGATTTCGGAAAAAAACACAGTCGCGATAAAAATCGATGAATTGTTGAAATTGGGAACCGAGAGATAGGGAAGAAGGAAAAATATTCCAGCGTGCCGAAGGTACGCGGTCGCCGCGACAGTTTAATCACACCGAACTTAAATTTAAAATACCGGAGGTGTTGGCATGGCTAAAGAAAGAGAACCTTTGAAACCGGAGGAACTGGTTTCAGACGGTGCGTCAATCAAGATGATAAATAAAGCCGTGGAGGAAGGCGTGAACACTTGCTTCACACGCGGTGAGACTCAGGAAAACAAATGCAAATTCGGCATTGACGGCGTCTGCTGTAAAATATGCCACATGGGGCCGTGTCGGATCACCCCAAAGGCGCCTCGTGGAACTTGCGGCGCGGACGCGGACACGATCGTCGCTCGAAATTTCCTGCGCGAAGTCGCCGCCGGCGCCGCCGCCCACTCCGACCATGGTCGTCATCTCGCGCTCCAGCTGAAACACGTGGCGCAGGGAAAATGCGCGGACTACAAATTGACGGACATCAAGGCTCTTCACCGCATAGCCGCGAAATTCGCGATTCCAATCGAGGATCGAGAAGACAATGATATAGCATTGGAACTCGCGGAGCTGTTCATAGGAGAATTCAACTCCCAGGAGGAGTATCTCAAAATCCTAACGCTGGCCCCTGAGAAAACGCGGCAGATGTGGGAGAAAAACAATATAAAACCCAAAGGCATCGACCGCATGGTCGTAGAATCCATGCACAGGACCCACATGGGAGTGGATCACGACTACCGCAACATCCTACAGCATGCTTTCAGGACCTCCTTGGCTGACGGATGGGGAGGCGCTAGACTCGCCTCGATGTGCGGCGATATCCTTTTCGGAACACCGGCGCCAGTTAAAAGCGAGGCTAATCTAGGAGTATTGGAGGAGAAGAATGTCAATATAATAGTCCATGGTCACGAACCATCACTTTCTGAAATGATGGCGGCGGTCGTGAACGACCCCGAGATCAAAAAATACGCTAAAACCGTTGGAGCCGAAGGCATCACATTAGCGGGTCTCTGCTGCACGGCAAACGAGATCCTGATGCGCAGAGGAGTCAAAGTCGCTGGTAATTTTCTCCAGCAGGAATTGGCCATTATAACCGGAGCCGTTGAAATGATGGTGGTGGACGTTCAATGCGTGATGCCCAGCCTGCCGGAAGTGGCAAGTTCTTATCACACGGAAATCGTGACAACATCCGAAATAGCCCATACGATCGGCGCCACGCACGCGGTGTTCGACGAGAAGAACGCTTACGAATCGGCGAAGAAACTCGTGAAAAGAGCCATAGACAACTTCAAAAACCGCGATTCCGCGAAAGTCGCGGTTCCAAATGAGAGCAAGCCATTGGTCGCCGGTTTCAGCGTGGAAACGATAAAGCACATGCTCGGAGGTGTATTCCGCGCCTCATTCCGCCCGCTGAACGACGCGATCATCCAAGGCAGGATCCGCGGCGTGGTGGGAATAGTCGGGTGCAACAACATAAAAACTAAAACCGATTCCTACATCAACACATTGACCAAGGAACTAATCAAACGCAATGTTCTGATTCTAAAAACGGGTTGCGCGGCCCAGGCTTCCGCCAAAGCCGGAAAATTGACACCGGAAACGGCGCTGGAAGAAGCGGGATTCGGTCTACGCGAAGTTTGCGAAACCGTAGGAATGCCTCCGATTCTCCATATGGGCAGCTGCGTTGATAATTGTCGAATCCTCGACGCGGCGACGGAAATCGTCCACGAAGGCGGTCTGGGTGAAATACTGGCCCAGGTGCCGGCGGTGGGTGTCGCCCCCGAATGGATGAGTGAGAAAGCGGTGACTATCGGATGTTATTTCGTGGCATCCGGAGTTGATGTGATTCTAGGTCAGCCTTTTCATACCGCGGGATCGGAGAATGTCAGAAAATATCTTTCAGAGGAAGCGACTGAAATGTTTGGAGGCGGGTTCTATGAAATACAAGACCCGATGGACGCCGTCGAGAAAATCATGGAACTGATCGAATCCGCGAGAGAGAATCTTGGGATAAACAAGAAATCCGAACGAAAACTCCTTGATATGAAGGATAGAAGGGAGCTGTAGGCAATCAATTACAAATTACAAATTACAAATTACGAATTACAAATTACGAATTACAAATTACGAATTACGAATTACGAAT
>JAADHT010000120.1 GCA_013151705.1 Kiritimatiellota bacterium
TGCTTAGGCATTGAATTCTCGGCGAAAAAACGCGGCCTCACACTCGAAATAAGTGTCCACATGGCTGCGAGACCTTTTCGAGCAGGGTCTAGTTATGTCAGTTTACGTTTGCTTTGGTCATTCCGAGCGAAGCGCCAGTTCGCCTTCCGCGAGAATCGCGCGCAATCGCGTTCCAGGCGGCACGTCCGATTTCATAAGCGGGGTTCCGTCGCGTTTGTCCAGTATAATCGCGTATCCGCGTTTAAGGACCGCCTTGGGGTTCAACGCTTTTAGGGAACCGTTCAGACGCTCCAAGGTCATTGAGAGCTTTGACAGTATGAGATCGGGTCGTGAATCCAAACGATTAGTCAATTCATCGAGACGTTGCTGGTGCTGTCGCAAAAGGTGCGCCGGTTCGCTGAAAACCGGGCTGTTGGCGGCGCGGTCGAGTCGTCCGCGCAGTTTCTCCAAAGCCAATTCCAGTACTGAATCGAGTCTTCGTTCCGATGACGCGATGAATTCCGCGAATTCCTCCTGCCGTCCCACCACGAGCTCGGCGGCGGCCGATGGGGTCGGCACACGCATATCGGCGACGAAATCGCAGATGGTGAAGTCTATTTCGTGTCCAACGGCGCTGACCACGGGTATCTCGCTGGCCGCGACGGCTCTCGCGAGAACCTCCTCGTTGAAGGGCCATAGATCCTCGAGGCTTCCTCCGCCGCGGGTCACCACGACGACATCGGCGCTTTTGGTGGCGTTGAAATACTCCACGCCGGCGGCGACCGTCTTTTCGGCTCCCCGCCCCTGCACCGTCGCCGGATAGATCCGGATGCGCATGTTTGGAAATCTACGGTTGATTATCTGAAGGAAATCGCGGAGGGCCGCTCCGTCGGCGGAGGTTACAACGCCGATCGCCCTAGGCAACAGCGGCAGTTGTTTTTTTCTTTCCGGCGCGAAAAGGCCTTCCGCGTTGAGCCGGCTTTTCAGCTCTTCAAATTTTCTTTGGAGATCGCCTACGCCAATCGGGCGCATCGTTCTCACCGACATCTGATATTCGCCGCGCACTTCGTAAACGGTGAGATTTCCGAAAACCTCGACTTTGGAGCCGATAGCGACTCCGAGTGCCCTGACTTGAGCGGCACCGCCGAAAAACACTCCGCGGATTTGGTTGCGGTTGTCTTTCAACGTCATGTAGGCGTGTCCGGAACGGTGCAGATTCAAAGTGCCGATCTCGGCCTCCAGCCAAAACGGATGGAATCCGCCTTCTATCACTTCGCGCACCGCGGAATTCACCTCGGAGACGGTCCATATTTTCTCTTCGCTCATATCGCATTCCTTCTGACGTCGCGCTATTCGTCTGCCCTGTAGGCGTTAAGGATCCCCCCGTCCGATGAATCCGTTTCTTCGCATTTATTTTTATATCCGCGGGGCTGAAAGGCCGAAATTCCGGAAAAGCCCCGGGAAAAACGCGGCAGCGGACAATCAATCATCATAGCGAATAACCGGAGAATCTCGTATTCGGCGCGAGTAACCTCGTCGTCAGAGCCAACCGCCGCGAGGCAGGCTGAAAACAGCGTCTCTTTGTCTTCCGCCTTAACCGACGCGAGAGTTGACACGGAGCGATTGACTGATTCCGGATCGAATGGTTTGAGCGAGCGCGGCGACATGCCATCCGCGATATCCTCCGGCAACTCGGTCAAGGCCGCCGAGAAAGCTTTCTCGGCCAAAGACTCGGAATCAGCGCCCGCCCAGGACAAGATTGAAATCAGCAGTTCGGCGTCCGGCGAACAATCCCGCAAATCGCTCCGCAAAATAGGATGCCTCTCGACGAAACCGAAACAATGGTCGAGTCTGCGTCTGACGAAAGCGGTGATGGAATATTCCAACAACGTGATCTCGTCATCCACCAACACCAGGGTTTTACAGGTGTTCGTGAATTTGTCGTATTCCGTTTTACTAAGGGCTCGGAGCGAGACGACGCAACGCTCGAGTGAAATCACGGCAAGATCCACCGGTATTTTTTTTGAGATTACGCGAGTCGATTCGACGGTTTCCGCGAATTTCGCGGAATAAGCGTCCGCCAATGAGGCCATTTGATAAGCGGAGACTTTCGATTTCGAATCATCATCCAGCAACAGCGAGAAAACGTACGCTTGAGCGGTGTCCGACGATGAAACGACCTTATCGATGTGTTTCGACAGTCCCTCGCGATTCTCCGCCGTGGCGACGAGACAGGAAAACTCGGCGTTTTCCATCAGGGACGCTAGAACCGTTTTCCGCGAGTTTCGCGACTCGCCTTTGAAGATTTGAAGCGGAGAGGAAACATTGATGTTATTCCGCGGGGTTTCGCGAAGTTCGCGTATCTCCTCCCTTAAAGCCGGAACATCCACGTCCTCCACTTTCCCGTCGAAATCCGGTTCAATCTTTTTTATTCTGTTTCCCACAGGCGGATGCGCGGCCACCAGGAACGAGAATGGCGAGGCGAGGGGCTCGTTGAAAAAGAGGTGGTTCGCCTCTTCGCCGCCGGCCGCTCTGATCGACTGTATAGCCGGAGTCGCCATTATCTTTTTCATAACGCCCGCGAGTCCCGCTGGGTACCGCGTGAACCGCACGGCGTTCGCATCCGCCAGATATTCGCGTTTTCTAAAAAAAAGCGCCTTGACCATTTTCCCTATGCCGCCGAAAATCATGTCATACATCCACAGCCAAAGGGGAATTAGAAGAATCATCGACAAAAGTTGCACGACAAGCATAATCATATCGCGAAGGAAATAGCCCGAGCTTCCTCCCGAAACATCGAGTCCGCTTTTCAGTTTCCTCGAAACGAAAAAGCCATGCATCAGGCCAAGCGTCAAAGTGTGCAGAAACATGTCGCCGTTGAGTATGTGGCTGAATTCATGAGCGATCACTCCTTGCAACTCGTCGCGTTTCAAGAGCTCCGATGCGCCCCGGGTAACGCATATGACCGCGTCGTTGCTCGAAAACCCCGCGGTTACCGCGTTGATTCCCGGTTCGTCCGCCAACACGTAAACTCCAGGCATTTGAACGCCGGAGGCTATCGACATCTCCTCCACGACGTTCAAGAGGCGTTTGTCGTGAAAATCGCGCGTGGAATAGGAAATTGGAGCCGCATCCATCATATCCGCCACGGCGGAACCTCCTTTGCGGAGTTTGGCGAAAAGCCGCGCGGCGCCCCAAAGGACGGGGGTCAGCACGAGAATAGCCACCGCCGGGAAATATGGATACCGCCAGAATCTCCATCCGTCCGCGACGGGTCCGATAAAAGCGGAACAGGGAGGGAATCCCTCCCTGTTGTGGTAGATGATTTTTCCGGAGGCGACCGCCGCATGGACGAAGAAATAGGGAGCGAACACGCAGAGTGTGACGACAACGATGAAACAGACGAAAACAAGTCTGCTTCTCGCCTCCATCACTCTTTTTTCTTTCCAGAAATTCATATTTCCCGCTTCCATCGCTCCGCATTGTCGCTTCATACGGTCGATACTCTATCGCCGGAACAAGAATATTCAACAAACGGCGTCGCCGAGACGGACCCGGGAACCGTTGTTTGCGGAATCCGCATGTTCAATTATCAGTGCGATTACCTGAACGATGAAGCGAACATGCTTGGCGGTGAATAGAAACAAAGCGCGATTGGGAACATACTTGGATTCAATTCCGATGCAACGTCCAACATCAAAATATCTTGAATCCGCGATAAGGAACCCTGTGGCGGATCTCAGCCAGCGCGGAAAACATTGAGTTAGTGAAATTCAACTGTTTTTTCGTGTCGAAGTTTGCCTTTTGAGCGGCAAATGGTAGGTTTCAAACCCCTGTGCGAAAAGCTTGCCCGCCTATAGCGCGGCTCTCTCGGCCATGTCGCCATTTATTTAGAGCTTGCGAGGGCGCGATTTCCGCGGGATGGTTTGAATGAAAAACGTGGGATCAACAACTCATACGGAAAGACTATCAATGAAATTGTCCATAGACTTGGGATCGACGGAATTCAAAGCCGCGATTTTCGCGGAAAACGGAGTCGCTAAACTGATTTGACGCATGTAAAAATTTGACAATGTGGAGGAATTGACAATGAAAAGGCATTTGTTTGGAATCAGGCGGAGTCGCCATTTGTTTTCGCTGGTCGTTTTGCTCTCGCAATTTTTGTTCGCGACGGCATTGTCGGCGGTTCCCACTACAGCGCAAACGCAACCGGCGGCGACGAAAGTGGAAAGCCCCGCGGTTCCCGCGGAGGGAAAAAGCGCGGGCACCACCCAAACCAAAAAAGACGCCGCGGAATCGACGGCATCGGTGAATCTCGAGAATTTGAGTTTCTCCACGCTTGGACAATGGTTGAAATCCATACTTTCGAAACATTTCAAAATAGAATTGCTGCAATCTTGGACCATCCTCTATGTGTTCATCGGGATTCTCGTCACACTGATCGTCGCCAGGGTGTCCAGATGGTTCATAGAGAGTCATTTGATCAAGTTGGCGGCTAAAACATCCACCAAACTGGACGACATCGCATGTCTAGCCATAGGAAAACCTCTGTTTCTCCTTATTTCCTCCATAGGATTCCTCGTCAGTTCCGGCCCCTTGCTCTCGTTGATGTCGCCATTTTTGAAACACATCTTCATTCGAATTTGCCTGGCCCTGGCCGCTGGAGCCATCGCTTGGGGACTTTACAGGCTGATCGCCGTCATCGACCATCTGCTGGTCAAACTGGCGGCCAGCACGGAAAACAACCTCGACGATTTGGTCGTCGCGGTGATCAGAAAAGCTCTGAAAATAACAATTGTGTTGATTTCCGTTCTGTTCATCGGACAAAATATCCTGGAGTTGAATATAACAACTCTTCTGGCCGGGGCTGGAGTGATGGGGCTGGCGATAGCTTTCGCGGCGCAGGATACGATAGCCAATTTCTTCGGCTCCATAATGATCATTCTCGATCAGCCGTTCAAAGTCGGCGAGCGCGTGAAACTTGGCGATTTCGATGGGACCATAGAGAACGTGGGGTTTAGAAGCACTCGAATCAGGACTTTGGACGGGCATCTCGTAACTATTCCGAATAAAACAGTCGCCGACCAGGCGGCCGAAAACATCGGAAGGCGTCCGTTCATCAAACAAGTGACCAATCTGACTCTGGTTTACGACACTACTCCCGACAAAATGGAGAGGGCGATAGAAATACTCCACGAGATACTGGACGACCATGAAGGGAAAAAACCGAAGTTTCCGCCGAGAATCTACTTCAATTCCTTCAATGACTGGGCCTTGAACATAATGATCATAGTCTGGTACCATCCAGGCGACTATTTCGCGTTCCAGGAGTGGAACCACAAAACGAACTTGGAGATTTTGCGCAGGTTCAATGAGGAGGGGTTGGAATTCGCCTTCCCGACGAACACGAGCTATCTGGCTTATGACGCAAACCGTAAATTATCGGTAAACATAGACAAGTGAATGTCACGCCGTTCGGCGGATTCAAACCAGCTCAAACCTAACATGCGCAAACTCGATGGTATAGAAATTTGTTGTTTCAAGGGTAGATAACATGAGCTGCCCCCAATAACGGGGTGTCGCTTGCGAAAGCGGTCCCAAAGTTGTATTTTATTTTTT
>JAADHT010000270.1:0-1541 GCA_013151705.1 Kiritimatiellota bacterium
TAAATAGTTGGAGGTTGCGAAAAAAGAAACAGGCTTATAACGTATTACATTCAAAGGGGTTGAAAAGTTGCACTTCGGACTTGAATGCAGCGTCCGACGGCAATTACTTTTCGAAGGCGTTCCGCAACCACTTCGGAGAATCCCCTTCCGCTTTTTTAGGGCGAAAGATTGTGGGGCTTGCGGTGGCGTCAGGCTCTGACAACCCAGATTTTAGCGGACGCCGTCACGTCTTTGTGGAGTTTGATTTCCACATGGAACATTCCAAGCTCTTTTATCGGCTCTTCGAGATGGATTTTTTGACGTTCTATCTCCAAACCAGCTTCGGTGAACGTTTCCGCTATGATATGTGATGTTACGGAACCGAATAGTTGCTCGTCCTCTCCAGCCTGCATTTGGATGGTAAGATCAGTTTCAGCGATCTTCGCGGCCAACGCCTGGGCGGATTCGAAGTCCTGCTTGCGTTTCTCCTCGATTTTCTCTTTGCGGGCCGCTATTTGACGCAGAGTGCCGGGTGTGAGCTTTTTCGCGAGCCCCTTGGGGATCAGATAGTTTCTAGCATAACCCTGGGCGACATTGATTTCATCACCGGCGTTGCCGAGCTGCTCCATGTCTTCAAGTAGTATTAGTTTAACGGACATATCTAATTTCTCCTTATGCGCACCCTTTCGGGTGGTTGATTTCCAATTCTGCCAGCGGGCTCGAACTCCAATTGATTTTCAGCCCGAAAGAGTATTCGTTTCGCATGTCTGCTTCAAGAAGCAAAACGTTTGTCGTTGTTTCAAGCCTTCCTAGAGCACCAATGCTATGTCTCTTGCCCTTTTGATGGCCGCCGCCAGCATTTTTTGGTGATCAGAGCAAGTCCCGGTTATCCTTCTCGGGTGGATTTTTCCTTTTTCCGTCTGGTATTTGCGCAACGTCTCAACATCTTTGAAATCGATGTAGTGCATTCCGTCCTCGCAGAATTTGCAGATTTTGGGTCTGATTATCTTCTTCTTCCTTCTTTGATTGTCTGATTTCCTGTCCAACATCTTTTTTTCTCCTTAAGGTGTTGATTCACACGTTGATTCATTATATCGATATTTAAAAGCTCCGCAATCGCGCCAAGCTCTGGCGCGAAAACGGGTTAGAAGGGAATGTCGTCCTCCGATCCCTCAACTTTTGGATTGAACGCTTCGGTCGATTGAGCAGTCTGCGGGGGTGGTTGCTGTTGCGTCTGAAACGATCCGGGTGCCGTTTGGGTTGGCGGCGGCGCCGTCGGTGGGGGGGCTGGAAACTGTTGTTGGCCGCCGAATCCCGCATTGGAAGCCTGGGGTGGCTGAGCGGGAGCAGTGGTGGGCTCTGGCGGCGCGTATGGTTGTTGTCCTTGATTCACATCGGGCTGTTGCTGCCGGGCTCTGGGATAGGAGTCGTTTTGCTCGTTGTCATTTGATCTTCCCGCTGATCCCAGAAATTGCGTGCGTTCCGCGACCACCCTCATTTTGGACCTGGGTTTTTGCGTCTCCTTGTCGGTCCACTGATCGAGTTGGAGTCTTCCTTCGACC
>JAADHT010000270.1:1562-7153 GCA_013151705.1 Kiritimatiellota bacterium
TTTGTCGCAAGCCTCGGCCTGCCTGCCCCATACGTTGACATCGACGAAGCAGACTTCCTCTTTTTTCTCGTTGTTCGAGGTGTAGACGCGGTTCATCGCCATTCCGAATTCGCATACGGCCGATCCGTTCGGAGTGAATCGCAATTCCGGATCTCTCGTGAGATTTCCGACGAGGAATACTTTGTTCAACGAAGCCATTTTGATTCTCCCTGATTGTGACGGGCCGATGCGTGTTCGCTCACTCGGGCCTGTCGTAATTATAGGATTGCATGCGAAGAACGGTCTCTTTCAATTTGTACTTGTCTTTGAGAAGAGCGATTTTGTCCGTTTCCATTTCGTGGACGATGGAGAGATAGACCCCAGTCTTCCGTTTTTTGATCGCTCTCGCGAATTGTTTTTTCCCCATTACAACGCTTTTGACGATTTTACCGCCGAATTCGCCCGTGATGAGTTTTTCGATTTCCGCGAGAAACTCTTTTCCGTCGTCTTTGATTTTTCTTTCGTCTAGAATGACGATCGTCTCATACTTTTTCAAAATGCTACCTCCTGGAATTGTATCTGTTCATTGCCTTGTTCGTTCCACGGTACAGTATCAGTTTAGCGGCCTCGACCGCCGTATCCAAAGTCCGTTCGAACACCTCTTCGTCGTTTTCGGAAAATTCCGAAAGGACAAAGTCCTTTTGGTTTCCGTTCTCCTCTCTGCCTATGCCTATTCTCAATCTAGTGAACTCAGCGGAACCTAAAAGTCGAATCACCGATTCGACTCCGTTGTGTCCGGCGGAACCGCCGCCCTCTCTGATTCGAATCGACCCGAGAGGAATGTCGATGTCGTCGTATACGAGCAATATCTCGTTCGGCGCTATTCCGAATTTTCCGCTGACTCGAACGACCGCCTCGCCACTCGCGTTCATAAAAGTCATCGGCTTCAACAGAAGAAGCTTTTCTCCTTTGCATCTTCCTTCATAGTAGGTCGCGAGGGGAGTCCGCGTCTCCTTGAATGTCCCGCGGATTTCAACCCGCAACTTGTCAATTGCCATAAATCCGGCGTTGTGTCTGGTTTTCGCGTATTCCTCGCCTGGATTGCCGAGTCCTACAACCAAATGCGTTCGGGTGTGGGGAATCTTAGACATTTTTCACGCTGGAAGCCCGTTCTGACGTTATTCGGAATCTTCTTTATTCTCCTCTTCAGTCTCTTCGGAGTCGCCATCAGCTTTGTCGCCTTCACCCTCGACACCTTCCTCTTCCGCGACCTCAGGCTCTTCTTCGGCTTTCGGCATAGCGACTTGCACAACAGTCTGATCGGTTTCCAATACGGAAGTAACTCCTTCCGGGAAGGTCAAATCCGTTACATGAATCGAGTCGCCGATTTCGAGCTCGCTGATGTCCACGTCAATGAATTCCGGGAGTGTGAGCGGAGTACAGCTTATCTCGATTTCGTGGATTTGCTGTTCCAGAACACCGCCTTGCGTCACTCCGATCGGAGTTCCCGACACGTGTATTGGAATGGATGCGGTTATGATCTCGTCCATTTTCACTTCGAGGAAGTCAACGTGTTTCGGGGCGCCGGTTAGAAAATCGAGTTGTACACTTTTTATAAGCACATTGAGATTTTTACCGGAGTTTGGTTTCAACTCCACGATTTGCACATCTTGTCGGGAGACCAAAGTCCACGCTTTCTTGTCCAGAAGAATGTGTTTGGGGTCGGCCCCGTGACCATAGATTATGGCTGGAACTTTTCCGGTTTTTCGGTCTCTTCTGGAGGCGGCGGAACCACATTTCGTCCTCGCCTCCATTTCCAAAACTGGTGTCTTTTTGTTTGTCATCGTTTATTCCTATGTTTGATGGTGGAAACAATTTCCGTCCCTTCTCATTTTCTTTTCGCCTTGTTTATGTTGAATAGAGATGAGACTGACATTCCCTCGCTTATGTAGTTTATCGCTTTCGCCAGAAGCTCGGCGATGCTAAGCACCTTTATCTTTCCGTCGCAATCTTCGGACACCGGGACGGCGTTCGTTGTTACGAGTTCGGTTATCGGACTGGCCATTAGTCTTTCACGGCCCACGTCGTTTATCAGACAGTGCGTCACCGCCGCGAAAACCTCCTTCGCTCCTTCTTGGCGCAACAAATTCGCGGCGGCGACCAATGTGCCTGACGTCGTTGTCATATCATCGGTCAAAACGCATACCCTGTTCTTGACGTCTCCCACAAGATGGGAGGATTCGACGGATGTGGCGTCCACTCGGCGTTTGGAGACGACGGCCAAGCCGGCATCGAGCATATCCGAGTACGCATGAGCCATTTTCACTCCGCCCGAGTCGGGTGAGACTATCACTATATCGTCTTTTATACGGTCGCGGAGATATGGAACTATGACTGGTGAGGCGTAGAGATGATCAACAGGGATGTCAAAAAAACCTTGGATTTGCTGCGCATGCAGATCCATCGTGAGAATCCTGGACGCCCCGGCGACTGTGATGAGATTTGCGACCAGTTTGGCGGTGATGGGAACGCGCGGCTGGTCTTTTCTGTCTTGGCGAGCGTATCCATAGTATGGAATGACCGCCGTTATCCTGGATGCCGACGCACGCTTGGCGGCATCAATCATTATAAGTAGCTCCATAAGGCTTTCATTGGGTGAGAAGCAGATTGGTTGGACAATGAAAATGTCGGCGTTCCGTATGTTCTGACGGTATTTCACGAACGTCTCGCCGTCTGGAAATCTGGATATCTCGACATCGCCCATTGGTATTTTGAGATGTTTGCAGATATCCTTGGTCAAAGGTCTGTTCGAGGTTCCGGAGAACACGAAAAGTTTTTGCGCGCCATTAAACATTGCGGTCTTGCTCCATAATATTGGGGAGAACCGATTTTCGGTTCACTTGGTTCTTCGCGGGTGAAACCACCACCCTCCCGCGTTTCTCGTTGAACCCTGTTTCAACAAGAGTCTTGACGGGGAAGACCCAATTGCCGACGAGCGGCGAAGCTCCCCGCGGAAAGCCGTCGGGGATCGATACTATAATAGCCTTTCAATTCCTTGCAACAGCGTTTCAATCTTTTTTTCAAGATAATTTCCCCGTATTTCTTGTAGAATTTGATTTTCGGGGATAGATTGATCTTTCGTCAAGTCTTTTGTTTTAATTCCGGCGGGATGCTGAATACAATGAGAATAGGCGTTTTCGGAGACATCCATAACAATTACGAGGCGTTGACCGCCTGCCACCAAGTCTTCGCGGAGGAAGGCGTGGACACTATTGTGTGCACTGGCGACGTGGTTGGGTACGGAGGCTCGCCCGTCGAGTGTTTGAATTTCATGATGGAGCATGAAATTTCCTGCGTCAAAGGCAATCACGACTATTATACGACCAAGTCCGACGACGACTGGGATATTCAACCTTATGCTAAAACAGTCGTTCGCTGGATGCAGGACACGCTCGACTCCAAATACATTGAATGGTTGGACGCACTCCCATATTCTATTGAAATTGAAGGTGTCACCTTTACCCATTCCTCTCTCGAGGTGCAGGATGGGACATCCTGGCCCTACATTCTCAACGCTCAAACCGCGATGTTCCATTTTTTCATGCAGAAAACCAGGATATGCTTTTTCGGGCACACGCATATTCCATTGCTTTTCAGCGGCTCGGAGGGCGATGTTAAATTCGAACTGTTGGCCAGCGGCCTGCTTCCGGCATCCCCCGATTTGAAATTGCTGCTCAATCCCGGGTCAGTCGGACAGCCCAGGGATTTCGACTCAAGGGCGGCTCTCGTGATTTTCGATACGGACGACGAGTCGGTGGAGCTTTACAGAGTTGAATATGATATTGAATTAGCGCAGGAGAGAATCCTTGACGCCGGTCTGCCTCTGGAGTTGGCTAGAAGACTCTCTTCCGGCAGGTGATTCCGTGTTCTCCTAAAGGAAACGAACGTCGATTGAAGGCATGCGGCGATCGCCGGTCTCACCATTCGATGTTCGCCGCGGCGAATAAATTCGATGCTTGCACGCTATGTGTGTTCGACGTTTAGATTCAAAATTAAAGATTGTGAGAACAATATCGCTCCTCGGAGCGGGCATTCAACATTGATGTTTTACTGATGACGTCACAAAAAGGAATGGTTGGGATATGAAATTTGAATACTCGGATTACAACGTGATAGTGACTGGAGGCACCAGGGGAATCGGGAAGGCTGTCACCGAGGCCTTTCTTGAAGCCGGGGCCTCGGTCACTGCTGTTTACGCCGCTAATGACGCCGCCGCCGCCGATTTGCGCGAGGCGTTGGCGGGGCGGCCTCTGACCACCGTCAAGCTGGACATTTCCAATTATGCCGATGTGGAATCGTTCTTCGAAGATTTTGATAAAAAACATGAATCTCTGGAGGTGTTGGTCAACAACGCCGGAATAAGACGCGACGGAGTCGTGGGTATGATGCCTGAGGCTGATTGGAGCGCGGTGATCGATACTAATTTGTCCGGCACGTTCAATATGAGCAAGTTCGCCTTGATGAAAATGCTCCAACACAAATACGGCAGAATCATAACGATAACCTCCCCCTCCGGGAGGATGGGATTCGCGGGGCAGGCCAACTACGCGGCGTCTAAAGCAGGACAGGTCGCTCTTATGAAATCTTTGTCGAAGGAGGCTGCCAGGCGGTCTATTACCGCGAATTGCGTCTCACCCGGCTTTATCGACACCGAACTGATAGCCGATCTACCTCCCGAGATGAGGAAGGAGTATTCCAATCAGGTTCCTTTGAAGCGATTCGGCACTACCGTGGAAGTCGCGTCCTCGGTGCTTTTCCTCGCCGCGAGGGAATCTTCATACATCACGGGATCGGTGCTCGAGGTGACGGGCGGAATATAGGGAAGGCGCTCGAAATTAGAAACAAATTCGAAATGCAAATGCCTATGAATGATAATTTTCTTGGTTTGAAAGATAAAGTCGTGTTGGTGTTCGGAATAGCTAACAGGAAGAGCGTGGCGTTTCATGTCGCTAAATCACTAGTCGAAGCCGGTGTCGATCTGATTTGCTCAGTTCTTCTCGAGGAGCATGCCGAAGTGGTTCGGAAGTATTTTCCGGCCGCCGCCGTTTATTTATGCGATTTGTCCGACGAAAGCCGGATCGCGAGTCTCGCGGAACGAGTCCGCGATGATTTCGGGTCAATCCACGGAATAGTCCATTCGGTGGCTTTCGCGAACTTCGCGGACGGTTTGAAACCATTCCATGAGACTAGCAAACGGGATTTTCTTCAGGCCGTCGAGATCTCATGCTTCTCGTTGACGAGCGTCGCCGGTCATTTCAAAGAGTTGATGGAGAATGACGGAGCCATCGTCACAATCTCGATATCGACCACAAGGATGGCGGCGGAGAATTACGGTTACATGGCGCCGATAAAGGCGGCTCTTGATTCGTCCGTCTGTTTTCTCGCGAAATCGCTGGGCTCGCTCAAGGGTGTCCGAGTGAACGCCGTCGGAGCTTCGCTCCTGAAAACATCCGCCTCCGCCGGCATTCCCGGCTATATCGAACCTCTTTTGTTCGCCGAGAAGGCGACGATAAGAAAGAAGTCCCTTCAGACCTCTGAAGTCGCGGATGTCG
>JAADHT010000157.1 GCA_013151705.1 Kiritimatiellota bacterium
GGAAAACGGGGCGGGATGTCGAACAATGCCGCCAACTCTCTGAAAAACGCAAAATGCCCAAAGTGTTTTTCATGAAACCGTCTCCACTATGTTTTTTGTTTTGAACGCTCATTCCGTCCCGTCGGATTCAATGGTACGCCGGCGGCTTGGGTGAAAGCCAATCAACCAGTTCGTCTCGCATCGAATGCGCGAACCAGAAGTTCCCGTACGGGTTGTAATGCCCGAAGACCTGCGCGCCGGCCCGCTCAATGTAGAACCTCTCAAGAAACGGCTCCACATCCAGTTTGTAGTCGGCGAACTCCTCCTTCTTCTTAGGCAGAAAGTCGATATAGGGGTATCCACGCTCGTTCAAATAGTCCACGAACTCCTGATCGAAACGTGTGCCGTCCTCCAAATACCGAATCACGGCAGGAACATCGTAGCTTAATATGATCATCAGCTTGCGGTTTGAGCGCCGCGACCAATCCTGGAACTTGTCCACCAGGTATTTCGTGGATTTAATGCCATAAGCGTAATGGAGGCGCCTGGCGTCGTCCGCCCGTGTCGCGGAATTCCGCAAATCCACGTTCATTCCGAACGCTTCGGCCATCTTCTCCAGCTCGGCGACTGGAGCGTCTCCACCTTCCCTCAACGTGTATAGATGGACTACATGGTCGTCTTTGAAAAATTCATAATAGTTCTCCTTGCCCACGAGTTTTCGAAGTTCGCCAGCATCTTTCAACTGTCCCTCTCGCTCCTCGAACTTTCCACTCTCCAAATTATAGCGGATGTGTGCCCATGGAAAACCGTGAACCGGATATCCATCCTCTTTTCCGCGCGGAATGTCGCGGCACATCCACGCCACCCTGTTCCAACGGGCGGCGTCTATATTGCGCATATAATCGTCGTCCCAAATGTTGAGAATGATGTTTTCCGCCGCCAACTCATCGTCCGCCTCAATCTCCATAGCCTTGAGATACGCTTGGTACACTCCATAGCCGCCGACCCCGAAATTCCGGATGGGCTCCCTGAAATGCGCGGCCAGCACCTCTTGCCAAGTCTCGCCGTCGCTGACCTGCGCTCCTTGAGTGTAGCTGTCGCCGTAAGTGTTTATCCTGCACCGCTTGTCAGCGTAGTTGATCATTTTGCGGTGCCCGCCGCGCTTCTCGTAGCTGTACTGACTCAATGTTTTGCGCATTCCATCCCTGAACACGTAATCATGCAACGTGTAACCCAGAACCGGGTGAAATTTGAGGAAAGAAGAATTCTTCTCGTCCAAAACCTTGTCAATCTCAACCTCATGATATGCCGCCATTTCCAGCACTTCTCGAACTCCAAATTCAGACATCTTGTTTTCTCCTTATGAAATATTCATTTAGACCGCGGCGAATACCCCGGTTCAATCTTCGTTTTGAAACAATGAACAACTCTGATATTCCGCGAACAAGCCAACTCTCAAGCGCGCCGCGCGTGTCAACAAACGTATAATCCATATATTTGTTTGTTTTTCAAGTGATTTTTCTGAAAAATGATCATATTTTTTATTGAATTACACAAATTAATATACATATTATCCCTTTTTCGGCTTGCGAAATCATTGAAATACGGAACAACGTCAGAAAAAGGAGTGTCGAAATGAAAAGTCCCAAAGCGAAATTCAAATATCAACGCTTGGCTGAAGTGCTGGAGGCGGAGATTTACGCCTCCTTTAAACCGGGAGAGCTGTTCACGCCTCAAGAAACCCTCGCCGAACGCCACTTCTGCAACAGGGCGACTGTGAACAAAGCTGTTATCGAACTCGCGCGCGGGGGGCTTTTATTGCCGGAAGGCAGAAAAGGCACGCGGGTGGCTGATTTCAGAAATGTCGGATTCGATCCGCGTCTCACCGCCATTGCCATGCCGATCAAGTCCCATATGTGGGACAAGCTCTATGGGGAGATTTCATGCGCTCTCGGCGAGAACGAGCGATTCGTCTTGGCGCTCGACACCAGCGAGGCGGCCAAAAGATCTTCCGTCGCTGAAAAAGAGATGTTCCAAAAATTGCGCAAATTGCTGACTTACCGCCCAAGAACCCTTATCGTTTCGACGGAGATGGACATAAACCGCTTCATGGATGAACTTGGACAAGCAAGCGGCTCGTTCCGCAATCTCATATGGTTGCATGACCGAGACATATCCTCTTGCGGAATTCAATGTCTTGGACAAGTCAGTATGGATTTGAGGGCTACTTGGCGTCTTTTGGTGAAAAGCGCTCTACTCTCGGGGTACAAGAAAATAGCTCTTTTCGTTCAAAACCTCTCTTTCCTTTCAGACACCTTGAAAGCCGAGTCCGATGAGGTTTTAGCCTCAAACGGCCTCTCGACTGAAAAGGCGAGTTGCTTCTTTCAGGATGATTTCCCCAACTCTCTCGACACTTTGATCAAGCTGGCTCGGAACAGCGAATCACTCGCCGTCATCTGCACTTACGACTACGGAGCGCATCTGGTCACGGGAGCTTTGCGAGCCGCTGGAATATCCATACCCGAACGGGCGGGAGTTTATGGAGTGAACAACACGCCTTGGTCGGAACAAGGCAATCTTACGAGCGTTGGATACGATACCGGGAATTGGGCGCGGAAAATCGTGAAATGCATCGAAATTTTGGACAAGGGGGAGGAAAGAGCGCGGATGCCCATCAAACCTCGCCTGATACAACGCTTAAGCACAAAACCTCAGTAGGCCGCAAGCAAATCAAGAGAAAACGCGGTTTTATCGGAACTTTGAACGTTTTGACGTACTCCTAGGCTAGAAATCAAGAGTAATTCTTTAATCGTTTACCCACAATCATAAGTTGCTCCATTCGTTTTTTTGTGAAAGTGGCGTCGGCCGCTTTCAGCATTTGTTTTGTTTTTTGTTTCATCGGCTTGATTTGCTCTTCAATTTTTCCTTTGATTCTCATCTTCCCTATTTTCACATCCTTGTTCAATCTTTCCCAAAGTGTTCTCAGCGAATGGTTCTCCTCCCGCCTGGTCGCCTCGTCTATTTGCTCGCGCGACATGAAATCCGCGAACACTCTCCTAGCCTCCCATATAACGAGATAGGCTAGCATGCATAGAAAAACGTGTCCTTTAACGCGTTCCGGATTCCAATGCCTGATAGGTCTGACGAAAATATCGGTCGTCTTCATTGTCCTGAAGGCCTGCTCGACTTGGATCAAGGATTTATAGCGTTCGCTCAACTCCTTCGCGTCCAATGTTTCTTTTCCGACATCGCTTGTGATCACATAAAATCCGTCGATGCATTCGTATTCTTTTTTTTGAAGATCCTCCCGGCGCGTTCTGGTCACCATTCCCCTGTCTCCTATGAAAATCATTTCATCAATATTGTACTCTTCGCGCATGTCGTTTATTTTATCCATGACGGTGGTTTGATCGGAGGTGTTGCCTTCGAAAACCTCGATAGCCAAAGGACGACCGTCGGAATCCGTCAACAAGCCGATCACAATTTGCTTCTTCCCTTTTTTCCCGTCCCTGTTGTAGCCGTATTTAGCCAAAGCGCGACTGTCGCCCTCGAAATAACTGGATGTTATGTCGTATAAATACATGTTGTCGACGGTTGAGCGTTTCTCGTACAACTTCCGTTGTATCTCCTTTTGAGCGTGAAGAAGCGTTTCCAAGGACTTGTGGATGTCATGCAACTCAATATGAATTCCCTCCGGAGCCACGACTCTCTCCAACGGACTGTCCGGCAAAGACTCCCACAAAGAGAGCTTCGAATGCGGAAGAGGCTGCACCACTCTGTCGAGTATCATTGCTAAAAGAGCGTTTCGATGCTTTTCGCCGAATTGAGCGAGCTCATCGACAATTCCGAGCTTTTCCGCGACGCGGCGCGCCACCCACCAAGCGCCTATCTCCTGGGAATCAAGAAATTGAACCGCGGGCGTCCCCGCTCCCGCATCTCCGACATGCCGCAGCGCGGCGTCTATATCGTCCACCTCTTGTTTGGATAATGTGTTCAAGCTCGTTTCTCTTCGAAAATCTGAAACACCATTTTTATTTCTGTAACTGTACCCAATCCACGGTTGAGTGTAGATCTTTCCGTTTTTACTTTGCTTTATCCACTTCACGCGTCTTTTCATCTCTTCTCCTTCTTCAACATAGACTACCCCACAAAAAAACAAAAAAAAATCTATTTAGCCTCAAAATCAATGATTTTTATTCGGGAAAATTCAAACTTCCGCTTCAACTGTAACTTTTTTGCTTGCTTTTTTCCCTTTTGACGCTAGTTTTCCACTCGTTGAATTAATGACTCCTAATAACTGATGATGAATAATTGCAACCTATTTATCATTAGCATACTAGAGTCATTTTTCAATGTTTTTTAAAAAAGTTTCGCACTTTTTAGGAAACATGTTTTCACGAAACCCGCGGAAAATAATGGAGCTTGGATATGGGTACGGCGGCAAATAAACCGAACATTTTATTTATTATGGCGGATCAGCACCATGCGGGCCGCCTGGGATGCTGTGGGGACAGCGTAGTGCAAACCCCACAGCATGACCGGATTGCGAACGAAGGGGTACGCTTCACCAGCGCCTATGCCAACAGTCCCATCTGTGGGCCGTCGCGGTCATGCTTTTTTTCCGGCCGCTACGTGCACCAGCACGGCGTGTATCTGAACTCGGGGATGGATCCGGCCTGTTCGGAATGGATGACGGGCCACTTCCGGGAGCACGGCTATACCACGGCCGGCGTCGGCAAAATGCACATGGGGCCTTTGTGGGTGGCCTCGCAACTGGATTACATCCGCAACGAAAATATTTTTGACGCCCCGCACGATGACCTGTTCGGCCCCATGGGCGCTCACTACTACTCGTATCTGGCCGAAAACGGGCTATGGGAAAAATGTGAATTTATGGATAGCCAGAAAGCCGGCCCCTGGCCCTGCCGCACCTGGCCTTTGCCCGAGGAATATTCGCCGGAAGCGTGGATCGGGCGGGAAACTGTTCGTTACCTTCGGGAACAACCAAGCGACAAACCCTTTTTTCTGCACGTGAGTTTTCCGCGTCCACACGATCCCTTGTATGTTCCGGAGCCGTTCGACACCATGTACGATCCGGATACAATTCCTCTCCCTCCCAATGCCGCCGACAATTTTCGGACGAAATCACCGCGTTCCCGTGCCGCCTGGGAGTGTCTGAAAACAAAGGAACGGGTCTATCCGTATCTGGCGTCATCCTCGGACGAACTGCGCCGGATTGAAGCGCGCTATTACGGTTTGATCTCGCTTAACGACAAATATATCGGCCTTATACTGGACGAACTGGAAGCGCGGGGAATTCTCGATGACACCATCATCGTGTTCACCGCCGACCACGGGGATTTTGCCGGGGAGCATGGACTGCACTTTAAGAATCTGGGGATTTATGAACCGGTACACCGCATTCCCCTTCTGCTTCGCAGCCCCGGTCGGATCGCCGCGGGAACGATCAGTGATTTACTGGTGGAGAGCGTTGACCTGTATCCGACCTTGTGCGATCTTGCCGGTCTGCCGGTTCCGGACAGGATCAGTGGTGCGAGTGTCATGCCCGCGCTGGAAG
>JAADHT010000086.1:0-2656 GCA_013151705.1 Kiritimatiellota bacterium
CCGAGAGCGGACTGGTGAAGCGCAATTCCGAACGCGACGTCTTCGCCGTCTCGGCCGGCGGCGTTGACCTGTATGTGAAGCATGCGCATCCAGCGACGCTCCTGCAAAAAACCCGATCAATCCTTGCTCCCAAACTCAAATCCGAATTCAACGCCATTAAGCTGCTTGAATCCAAAGGCGTGCCTGTGGTGCGCTGTCCAGGCTGGGGACGAAAAGGCGCCGAAAGCATCCTGATAACGGAAACCGCGCCGACGGCCATCAACGCGAAGAGGTTCTGGTTCTCGCGCGCCGCCGGCGATCCGGAAATCAAAAAAGAATTTCTGACGGCGCTCGAACAACTGCTGTCCAAGTTCATCGCCGCGGAAACGGAACACCCGGATCTACATCCGGGGAACATCATCGCATCCACCCAATCCGGAGAGACGCGGCCGATCCTGATGTTCGTAGATCTCTACGGAGTTCACAAATCCTCCCGCTCTCTCGAATCGCGCTTTTCGAATACCCTCTCCCTCATCGCGGCTTTCCGAGGTGAACTGACCGACGCCGAAGCGGTGGAATTCATTGAAAATGTGGCGAAAAACCTCGAAAAACCTCCTCAAATGGACGCGGCCGCGCGGTGGATGCTGATTTTGGAGCGCGAAACGGAAAAGGCGGCCGCGCTTTGGAGGAAGCGACAGCCTAAAATACTATCGGATCCGCGATATTCGCGGATGATCGAACTCGGCGACGGCCGCGTCTGCCGCGTCAGAACGACGCTTGCGGGAGAGCGGTCCCTGAACGTCGAAAGAGTAAAACGGATTCTGACCAATTCGGACGAGGAGCTGGCCGTCGAGCGAATCACGGGGAGCGAAGCCGCCCGTCGCTGGTTCCACTCATCACTGCTGGAGCTTCACCGCCTGCCGCGTCAGCGGGTGCTGGGATGGATCGAAAACGACTCCGGCGACGACGAAATTCTCGTCGAGAAAACAGTTCAGACGATTCTCTCCGGTCCTGAAATTGAAAAACGCCACAAAATGGCGTTTCACGATTGAACCACGAAACAATCGAACCATGCGAAAAAAATTGGGATTTGAGGATCCGCAAACAAAAACACATTACGCGAGGATGAAATAATTGCGAAAGATAAACGCCATAACGCTGGCGGCCGGATACGGCACGCGGCTGCGCCCGATAACGGATGTCGTTCCCAAACCGCTCGTGCCGATCGGGGACAGACCGTTGCTCGATATAATATTCGCGAATCTCGCGGCCGCCGGCGTCGCGGAAATCGCGGTTAACACGCATCATTTGTCCGAAATCCTCGAAACAGCCATCCGGGAGTCGCGCTGGAGCGACCGCGTCTCAATCAACCGCGAGGAGGAAATCCTCGGAACCGGCGGCCCGGTAGTGGCCGCGCGCGCTCTTCTGTCGGATGCCGACGCTTTCATCCTTCACAACGGCGACATACTTACCGACGCGGATCTCGCGGAACTCGCGGCCGCCCATTTCGCCGCCGACGGAGCGGCGGTTACGATGCTCTTGATCGACGGACCCGAAAACAAAGTCTCGGTAGCCGCCGACGGACAAGTGATCGACATACTTGGAAAATTAGGACAAGCGGATCGGGAAGCGCATTCGCTCACCTACGCGGGAATCGCGGTTTTCTCTCCGCAAATTTTTGATTATCTTCCTTCAAATCCAGTAAACTGCTCCATAATAACCGCCATTCTAGATTTGGCGCGCGAATATCCAGACGCCATAAGGTCGCACATTCCCGAAAAAATAAATTGGAACGATCTTGGAACGGTCGAGCGTTTCATCGCCGCCAGACGCGCGGTCGAAACCGGCGAACTAAAACTTCCACCCGTCTTCGGAGACGGACCACCCGTGCGCGCTCCTCTTAGCCCCCTCCCCCTTCAGGGATCCGACCGCCTCTTCATCCGACTGGAACACGCTGGAGAAAACGGTGATTCCGCGATCGCGATGTGCGCTCCGGGCGACAAGGAGAATTTCGCGAGATTCGCGACGATCGGCAAATTTCTACATTCCCTGAACCTTGGAGTTCCCGAGATATCCGAGATATCCGAAGAAAACCAGACGCTCGTTATGGAAGATTTGGGAGACGACACGCTTCTCTCGCTATCCGCGAAACTCGCGCGCGGCGCTTTGGTGAACCGCTATGAAAAGGCGCTCAAGTGGCTGATCAAGTTCCAGTCCAAGACATTCGGCACAATCGTCGATGAGAAATCCTATGGAGCCGATTCGTCGGATCTTCTGCCGTTGCGCTTGTTCGACATCGACTACCTCCTTTGGGAATCGTCGTATTTCGCCGACAACTATCTCGTCCGACTCAGCGGTGTTCGCGAATCCGAATTGAAGCCTTTGCGCCGCGAATTCCGCGAGCTCGCGGAACTCGCGCTCTCCCATCCGCAAGTGATGATCCACCGCGATTTCCAGTCAAGCAACATTTTATTCAAAGACGGCATTGTTCGAATCGTTGATTTCCAAGGAGCTAGAATCGGACACATCGCCTACGACTTGGTCGCGTTGCTCAAGGATCCGTACGTGTCGCTTCCAGAAAAAACCCGCGGAAAACTGTTCAAACGCCATTTCGAGTTTTTCCGCGACAGTCGGTTGCCGGACATCCTGGAGCGACGCTTCCAAACCGCTGATAATC
>JAADHT010000086.1:2698-8186 GCA_013151705.1 Kiritimatiellota bacterium
GAAACGAGGAGGTTTTCGCGAAATTCGCGGCCACGGCATCGCTCCAGCGAAATATGCAGGCGTTGGGAGCTTTCGTCTTTCTAGCCCACGTAAAACGCAGACCAGCCTACGAACGATTCATAGAACCAGGAGCGGCAGTTCTATTGGAAAGCCTAAAGGAATTCAACGATCTATTCCCGGAAAACACGATGGAGGCCACCGAATCGCTTCTATCGAACATTACTCGAAACAAGCGCACTGGAAAGGTTTCCGGATGCGTGGCAGGTTGCAAATAGGCTCAGGATCAGTTTTCAATATGTATAGATATGCCAAACACAGGAACCGTATGGAACCTGAGCACGAAACGCACACGCTCGAAGAGGAAAATCAAGGGAAACTCGCTCAAAACCGCGATTTCCGCGGAATAGTGAAGATCGTCTCGCCGGATTTTCCCTCGTACGCGAGTTCCGCGGAATCGTCCGAAAGCAACCGATACTTCAGCTTGAGATTCGACGGAGGCACGAAAATCGTGGTCGTGTCGAAATTGCTCTCCACCGCTCCAGCCGCGTCCAGAGCTTTTCCCTCGGATATTTTCAGCCACATCAAGTATTTCCTTGGGGATTTGGCGTACATGAAATACGGCTCGAGCATCACGAGATAGCGATATTGGGGAAGATGATAGAACAAAACACTGTTTTCACCCCATCCCGCGGAAAAAACAAGCGAACCAGGTTCGACGTGTTCCGCTATCCATTCCGACGAATCCTCGAACAACAAATGATCGTCGCGCACGCTTCGAGCTAAAATCACAGTGGAGAAAAGCCCCGCTATCATCAAAATGGGGAAAAAAACGGACGGGGAAAAAACGATTCGCAACGCTTTTATCCGCATGCCGGCGTCGCTGCCGCCCGAATGCTTTTTCTTGAGGAAAACAAGCGGACGCTCCGACCAGTATAGCATTGCGGCGACGGCGAAAACGGGAGCCAGATATTCAACGAACCGCTGGGACATGATGGTCATCGCGAGATAAACGCCGGAAAGCGCGATCATCGCGGATGCCTCCGGGCGAACCTTGCGAAAAGCGTTCTCTTTGACGAATCTCCAGACCAAAACGGCGAATCCCACTAAAACGAGCAAATACGTGAGGACATGCTTCGCTCCTATCGGCGCCAGCTCGGCAGCCTGAACGACTTGCCCTCCGCCTCCGGCGCCGAACCATTTTGCGGTCAGAACAAGCACGCTCTGAAGATATATCGCCTTCAAGTTGACCGGAAAATAGGGAGAAAGCAGCAACCCGGCCGCGATTCCCGCGGCGGTCCAAAGCGTCGAAAGTCCGAGGATCTTTCCGAACAGCCGTTGAAAACCTCCTTTGCCCGCAGTCGGCGTATCGGACGCGTCTTCCTCGTGTATGGATCGCCGGGGACCCTCCACGGCGGCGGTTTCCCGCTTCCTGTTCGAGAGAAACGCGGCGGCGTCGAAAATGAACGCGACGGGAATTATCTGCCAGGCTCCCACGTATGAAAGCATGTACAGGCAGGATACAACAGCGAGTCCCCAACCGTTTTTGCGGACGATTAACGCCAACGCCAAAGGCAGAAAAATGATGGAGAAAAGATGAGGACGACACAGGACGATCCGACCTAAAAAAGCGTATCCAGCGCAAAACAGTATTAAAAGCAGACCCAGAAAAAGGCGTTTGACACCCAGAGAACGGAGCAGAACTCCCCATGACACCGCCGCTAGACCCGCGAAACAGACGATGGCGGTTCTCGCGCCGTCGAATTTGCCTAAAACCGCTATGAAAGGAGTCAAACAGACGTGGAACAGCCACTCTTTATCGAAAAACGGATCCGACCAGATGGAGCAGGTGGTCCATGGAAACTCGCGGATGACGAATCCGCGGTCGATCATCAATTGAGACATTTCTACATGATAGTACGCGTCAAACCCGATAAGGGATTTCGTGCCGAACACGACATACGCCGCGGCGCATGCCCACAGGGCCGCTCCGGCGAGTATTCGAACGGTCGGAGATTGAAAAAAGCTCCGGCTCGCCGAACCATATGCGTCATCGGTCATGAAAAGCACAATTCGACTCCTTATCCAAACCCTTTTCGAAAAGGATGATGTCCCCGAGCCCTTCTCTCACAGTTTTTTCCCCAACACAAGGATATTCGTATCGTTCTCGCGTCTGTATTCCACTTCGTCCATTAACTCTTTGACCAAGAATATTCCCAATCCCCCGATGCCGCGTTCCGCGGCGGATGATGTTATATCAGGTGGTGTCTGCAGCGACATATCGAAGGAAACTCCTTCGTCGGATATGGTGACGATGAACTTTTCATCATCGCTGGAGCACTCCATCCTGACAACGCCCGTCTCGTCCGGATACGCGTAATTCACGATATTCACAACAACCTCTTCAACGCACAACTCGACACGGGTCGCCTCAGTAGGAGAAAGACCGGCTTCAAGCGCCAGTTTTCCGGCCTCCTCCACAAAATAATGGAGATTTTCCAATTTCGCTGAATGCTCCATCATAAACAGCTCCTTTCGACGCCAATCATTGAAATGTCATCTTGAAACGGTGAACCCGCCGCCGCTTTTATCTCCCTCAAAATCAAATCACAGGCTTCTTTGATGTTTTTACCGCGAAACTCGCGGTCGCAAATATTCAACAAAGGCTCGACTCCGAGCATTTCGCCTTCCGCGTCGGTTATGTCGGTAAGTCCGTCGGAATAGACCAGCAACTTCGCGCCGGGGGGGAATTCAGCGGTGAGATTCTCGTATTCCGTATCTACTTCAACTCCCATCATGTAATCGACGACGTCCAGCAATTCCGGCGGTCCGTCTTTTTTCTGGAGAATAGGCGGACAATGCCCCGCGCTTGCATATGAAAGCGCGCCTTTTCTCAAATCGACTTTGCCGACGAAAGCCGTCATAAACATTCCGAAAAGGTCGAAATCACTGGCCATGATTCTATTCGCCCGCTTAAGGATTTCAGCGGGAGAGAGGTTGCCGTCATCCGCTCCGAGGATTATTGAATGAAACGCCATATGGGACAAAAGCGAGAAAAACGACGCGGACATACCCTTACCCATCGCGTCAGAGAGAATCAGGTACACAAAATCGTCGTTTGTCTTGTGAAGGGTCAAATAATCGCCTCCGACTTGCTTGGCTGGCTCGCATCGGATGTAGAAGTCCAGCTCCGGAACCACTGGAAGCTTTTTCAGGATTAATTTCTGCTGGAGATTCTTCGCTATCTGCATCTCCCGCTCGGCGAGTTCGGCGCTCATAGCCTTCGAATAAAGGCGGTTGTTCTCAATACTCACTGCGATTTGGTCGGACATCGCCCTGGCGAGTTTGCCGTCTCCGGACGTGAATTGCTCGCCAAGTCCGCTTTTCCCCAACAGAATGGTTCCTAGAAACTCGTCCAAGCCCACTATGGGAACGCACAACACCCTGATCTTCTCTCCAGAGTAGGAATCCCTCACCTCCCGCGTCAACGACTCGGTGACTTGAACCTCCAATGACTTTTCATCGTTCAAATTCACAGCGGGAGCCAATACCACTTCAGGACAGCCAATGGTGCTGGCCCGTAACACAAGATTGTCGCCGTCTTTCAAACGAACCGCTCCCCACTCCGCTCCGGAAACGGCCAGAGATTTTTTCAAAGTGTTTGCGAGAAACGCGTCCAAATCGGATATCAGAGCCACGTCTTTCGAAAGAGAGTAGAAAAGGTTGAGGCTTTCGTAAGCGGAGGAAAGCTCCTCCGCCATTTCGTCCAATGCAGTCTCCGCCTCGTCCAAAGTGGACTGGAGTTCCACGATTCCTTTCGAGTCGTCAACGCGTTTCAATCGCGACTCCACCGCACCTTCCGAGGCATCGACGCATTTTTTGGTCATCCGAAGAATATTCACGCCACCGGAGCGTTTGCGCTGGAGGTCGTCCATAATGGAACTCATCAAAAAAAGCCCCCATCCGTCCTCGGGCGCGTCGTCGATCTTTTTCCAGTCAAACGACGGGGTTTGAATGCTGGCGGCCTCGAAAGGAACCCCATTGTCCAAAAAAGTGAAAACAACGGATACGCCGGTATGCTCTATGGTCAATTCGATGGGCCCGTCTTTTTGGGAGGAGTAGCTGTGTTCTACGATATTGTTGACGGCCTCCACCACCGCGAGCTCGATAGACGCGGAGACCCCCTCGTCGAAAACGTCGGAAACAGCCTCGTCGCAAAAAGCGGCTAGAGACCTCACATTCTCGGGTGCGCTCAATATCGCCAGTCTGCGTTGTTCTCCCGGTCTCATTCAGCCAATGCCGCTTCGGCATCCTCTACGTTCGGAAAAATTTCAAAGAGACGATAAAGGCGGGTCAGCTCGAATATCTGTCTGACCTGTGGAGACAGATTCGCCAAAACCACTCTTTTCCGCTTTTGCGCCGATTGTTTCAAAATGCTGACAAGCGCTCCGAGCCCTATGCTGTCTATGAATTTCGTTTCGGAAAAATCCACAAGCAATCCCGGAGACGGGGAATCCAATACGGCCACAGCCTCCTTCTTGAAAACATCGGCGTTGCCCAAATCCAATCTTTCAGCGATTTTCAATATATTCTCCATTTCATCCTCCCTCTTAATCCCCTGTCGGCAAATCCGCCTGCCATCCGAACATACGGAAACAAAGACTGCCACACTCTCACTTGTCGCCGCCTCGTATATACGCCTCCGCTGGATTTTCAGGGATCCAGGTTTCCTTCAGGATCAGGCACCAGCCCCGGCCACGCCGGAGTTTCCTATGCCAATGACGACAAACTTGCTGGCGTTCGCCAGAGCGATGGTTTTCTCTCTCTCCAATATATACGTTTTTCCGGCCTCGACCGCCAAAACCGCGATTTTCGCGGCCACAGCCCTTTCAATCGTTCTTGGACCAAAACAAGGAACGTCGAATCTCAAATCCTGTTCCGGCTTGGCCATTTTAACCGCCACGCAATGCTTGGCGAACTCCCCGGCGCGGGTGAGGCAGTTGTCGGTGCCCTCCATAGCCTCGACCGCCACGACCGCATGCTTGCGCACGACGACGGTCTGCCCTATGTCCAGCCCACCGCTGA
Organism: Kiritimatiellota bacterium; assembly: GCA_013151705.1. Lineage (GTDB taxonomy): Bacteria > Verrucomicrobiota > Lentisphaeria > Victivallales > JAADHT01 > JAADHT01. Next base: position 7,781 of record JAADHT010000086.1, read on the forward strand.
CCAAGGCGATCTCGCGTCCGAACGCTATATCCTCCAATTGCCGCCCTGACGGCTTCCGTTTGGTCAACACCCCCTCCCCCACAAGAAGATGGGGCAGAAAATCTGTAGTGTTCACAATCTTGAGACCGTCTTTCTCGGCTTCGGCTATGAGAGCCCGTATCACACTGTCGGCGCGACGGTCCTTAGTGCGGGCGGCCAACGCCAACATGCGGAAATCCATCTTTATATTCGAAATGGCGAGTCTAGGTTCCATCCATCCTAGGAAAATTATGTCTTCGACATCATTCCGCTTGAAAAATTTGAGGCCTTTGTTGAGCTGTCCGAACCCTATCTCGCAATAATCCGCGGCCTTGGCTTTCACCTCGTCCAGCGTGTGTTTTGCGAATCCGAGAACATACACCTCGTC
>JAADHT010000254.1 GCA_013151705.1 Kiritimatiellota bacterium
AGCTCATTTCCCGTTGTGATACCGTAATCGGTGTATTTCGCCTGTTCCATGCGCTGTTGATCGAACCAGTTCGAAAACTTTCGACCGCCCAATTCGAAGCGATGGAAAATACGTGGATTCGGGAGGATAATCTCCCGCTCGAAAACGGTCAATCTAACGCGAAATGCCCTTCTGTCCACGACGGAATCAAAAAAAAATGAAAATAAACGATTACGGCGCTTGACTTTTCATAAAAAAAAGCTAGGGTAACTCTCGGGTATGGGAAGATGTGGTTTTAGAAACTCCACCCCGCAGTATGCCGTCAAGGGATTTCAAAGCGTGGATTAGACGGAAAACAGAGATGAAAAGTATCTTGTTTATCACATTTTGCCTTATGCTGGCGCTTTCAAGCGTTTCGCTGACCGCGGGCGGCAAAGAAGAGCCCGCGGTCCGTCCAATACCAGCTGGCGTGCCAGCCAAAACGAGACAATTGATTTCACGGATGAGAAAATTGGACTCCGACGAAGCCTACGATGAATTGCTGCGGTCTATCAGGAACGGCAACAAAACCCTCGTCAAAGTGATTCTGTTTCTGCACCCGGGATTCAAAAATAAACGCGACGCTTTCGGAAGGACTCCTTTCTTCAACGCTGTTTTCGCGGAGAAGTTCCCCATCGTCAAATATTTGGCTAGAGTCCGCGCGAAATTGACCATCCCCGATATGAACGGGGACACGCCGTTGCATTGCGCGGCCGGGGAAGGAGCCGATAAAATAGTGGAGTTTCTTCTTGACCATGGGCTTCTCTACTACGAAGAGAACAAAAAAGGACAGACTCCGATTTTCTCGGCCGCTTTCAGAGGTAAGATATCGGTGGTCAAGGTTTTGCTTGAACGCGGAGACCGGGTGAACAGAAAAGACAAAAAAGGGAACACGCCGCTTCATTTGGCGGCCCTCAACGGAGAGAAGGCGATGGTCAAACTTCTGCTCGCCGCTGACGCCGACCCGCATGCTGAAAACTACAAGGGTTCGACCCCTATGGATGTGGCGCGCACTCCTGAAATCAAAAAAATCATTGAAAAAAATAAATGACAACCACTCGCCCCCGGCCAGGAGCCACGGTAATCGTTTCAAACGTCTCCAAGAGTTTCTCCGCCAGCGAACACGCGTCCCGCTCTCAACCGTCTTTCCTTTCCGTCATAATGGATTTGTCGCTGGAGCTCGCCAACGGGTCCTCCCTCGCGCTGACGGGACCGTCCGGTTCGGGGAAAACCACGTTGCTCAATTTGATAGGCACTCTCCTAGCACCTGATTCCGGAACGATAACGATCGACGGCATAGACACCGCCGGTTTGTCCGGCGGAAACCTGGCCCGTTTTAGAAACGAACGAATAGGCTTTCTTTTTCAAGAGCACAATCTCCTTCCGCAATGCGATGTGATTGAAAACATACTCGTTCCCACCGTGGCGTTCCACCCAGCCTCGAAAACGGAAAAAATGGAACGGGCGATGGAATTACTCTCGATCGTAGGCCTCTCCGACGCCACCCGCGCCTTCCCCGAAAATTTGTCTGGTGGAGAAAAACAAAGAGTCGCGTTGGTTCGAGCCCTGATCAACGATCCCACACTACTTCTCGCGGACGAACCGACGGGTTCTCTTGACACCGCTAGCGCACGCAAATTGACCGACTTGATGTTTGACCTTAATCGTTCCAAAGCCGTTACTCTCGTTATAGCGACCCATTCGACACAATTGGCCAATGAAGCCGTTTTGAGACTTGAAATGGGAAATACCTGAAAAAACGCGTATTTCGGCTTGAACAACCATGAATCAGAATATACCTTACTCCGTCGACGGGTTGATCAATCATTATTCTCATTATTCTTAATTATTGGAAATGAATGGGTAACGTAATAGAAATCAATGGACTGACCAAACACTACGGAAGTTGGTTTTGGAAACAGCAGATTCCGGCTTTGGATCAACTGACCATCGACATTCCGGAGGGTGCCATTTTCGGATTTCTAGGTCCGAACGGCGCCGGAAAAACCACGACCATTCGATTGTTGATGGATTTGATACGTCCCACAGCCGGGTCGGCGCTTGTATTGGGAATGCCACCTTCAGATGTCAAAACCAAGGCTAAAATAGGCTATCTTCCCGATTCGCCGGCATTCAGCTCATATTTGTCGGCATACGAGTTTCTCAACATCTGCTCGAAACTACTTGGCATTCCATCTAAAATCCGCAAAGACCGAATAGCCGAGGTTTTCGAGATCGTGACGATGACAAAGCATGCGAACTCAAAACTTGGTGGGTTCTCCAGAGGCATGCTGCAAAGAATCGGAATAGCTCAAGCTATTCTAAACAAACCGAGATTGTTGATTTTGGACGAACCGCTCGTTGGTCTCGATCCGCTTGGACGCCAAGAACTGAAAGACATCATAATGAAACAAAAAGCGGATGGCGCGAACGTGTTTTTCTGCAGTCATATATTATCAGACGTGGAGAAAATATGCGACCATTTGGGAATCCTTTTCGAAGGAAGGCTTCTCTGCTCAGGCAAAGTTGAGGATCTTCTGTCGGAGACTGGATCGAGAATACTGGTCAAACCCGGCAATGAGGCGATAGCCAAACAACTTATGCCGGAGGCTACGGGAAGCATCAAGTTGCCTGACGGCGCTTGGGAATTGGTTTTTTCCGCGGCTGACGGCTTGGAAGATCTCATAGCCGGACTTGATGAAAAGCATCCCGGAAAACTGCAAATCACCCCATCCCGTGAAAATCTTGAAGATTTTTTCTTTAGAAAGATTGACAATGAAAAGAAACTGCAGTAGTTTAGGCCAGGGTTTGGTTTCAACTCGAGCGGGAAATCGCTGATTGACTCGTCAAACCGACGTCTTTATAGTGTTGCGACGGGAGTAAACTCCCTTTGGTGAATCATAGATGGAGCTTTTTCGAAAAGGGGTTGTGGCGATTCGCTCGCGCAAATCTTTTCCGAACCTACTCTCTCTGTTGATGTTTCTTGAACTTGCGTGATAGGCCCGCCGACACATGTGGAAACATATGGAGGAAGCGGACCGACAACAAAAGGAGGAGGAGTATGAGTGAGGTAATGGCAATCGCCAGTGGAACCTGGCAGAGAATCCTGAGGATGCAGGTGGTATATTTCCTGGTCCTCTGCGTTCTCATTCTGATCGGAAGCGCGTACCGCTACGATGTGCTGTCGTTGGGCATGCACAAGAATCTGATGGTGGACGTATCTTTGGTGTTGAACTCAATAGCCGCCATTTTGATCGCGGTTTCCATCACCTTTGAGATACCCCGCGAAATTCGCGAGGGCGTCGCGTCGACATTACTGTCCAAACCATTGGGCAGAACCCATTACATCGTGGGAAAACTTGTCGGGATAAGCGTCTCGGGCATCGTGATAACCCTGCTCATAGCCTTGGGCTTCTGCTTGGTTTTCAGCACGGCGTTCGACAAGGTGGGGATGTCGATGATCCAAGGGCATCTGCTTGTCGTGGCCAGCGTTATTCCAATGTCGGCCGTAGGAGTTCTTTTCGCTGTTTTCGTGCCGGACTCACTGGCAGCCATTCTGACCGCCTTGGTTATATGGCTCGGTCATTCCGCGTCCATTACCACCATTCCGGTATTGTACGGCGGAATTATTCCGGATTTCAATCTATTCAACTTGAAAGCTGAAGCCTCCTATGGGTACACCATTCAGTGGGGGTATGTGGGTCTCGTGATATTGTGGGGGATATCCTTCGCGGTTTTCCTCACCTCGATATCCACTCTCATCTTCAACAAAAAAGATTTGAAATAGGGGAGTGCGAAAATGAAAAAATCCGAAATCACACATTATGTTGTTATGATCGTGGCTTTGGCGCTGAGTTCCTATCTCGCGCAAAAGCTTCTTCCAGAGGAAATGGCAATAGCCAAAACGAGGAAATCGCTTACAAAGGCGCCGATGGGAGGATTCAACAAATTCTCCTCCGATGTTCAGTGGATGTTGTTCATCAACTACTGCGGACGTCAAAAATCGGTCACCAAAGAAAACGCCGACATCATCTATTCGAAATTGAACAACATTCTCAAGAATGACCCGGATTTCGAAAAAGCCTATGCGATAGGTGGAATGATGCTTTCGGTCAGAGCGCCGTTGAAAGCGTACGACATTCTCAAAAGAGGAGCCGAGAATCCGCATCTCGCCAAAAACAGCAAACTGCCGTTTCTAGCGGGGTTCATTCTCGAGCACAATGTCAAAGACGCGGATAAGGCGGACAGGCTTCAAGAAGCCGAGCGGATGTTCAAAATGGCGATCAAACGCTCCGGCTCTCCGGAATACCATCTCTACTCGGCCCTTCTAAGGACCAGAGCGCAACTTATGTTGCAGGGAGACAAGACTTGGAGAGAGGGAATTGTCCTCGTCAACAAAAAACACGCCTATCTTGCGGCATGTTTCGACGAATGGGATAGGTCCCGAACCGCCGACGGAACCCTAGGGGCCAAAGGCGCGGTAATGGTCGAAGGAGCTGTTATGTCAGGCGACACCGGAGCGAAATTGACGAAAAGAATGCTCAAAACTTGCCAAGAATTGAGAAAGGCAAACCCCGATGAGCAGAACGTTGCAAAGACCATAGCTTTGGTCATGAACAAAGTGCTGGGTTCCAGCAATCTTTGCACTCATTGTCTCGCTCCATACAACGCCGGCGACAAGTTCTGCTCTCAATGCGGAACCCAGGTTGACCCGTACGGCATCTGCGTGAAATGCGGAGCGGTGCTCCATGGTCCTTTCTGCTCCAAATGCGGAGTCAAAAACGAAGGCAAATAAATGTGTCGGACCGCAATGATATAGAAAGTCCTTTTCTTACACGCGGTGGAAATAAAAAAGCCGCGGTGATCCTCACCGCGGCTTTCTTCTGCTACTTCGCTTCAGAGTCGTTGTTGCGCCAGGCGGCCGCCGGTAAAATGCAGGCGAACGGCATGACTATCGACGCGGTAGTTTCCAAACTCCCCGAAGGCATCCGCGAGACTGTTCAGCGAAAGCTGGAAATCGCAAAATTGCAAGAGCAGTTGAAAAGCGTCAAAACGCCTGAAGAGAGGATTTTCGCTCTGATAGCGTTGGGCAACGCTTCATCTGATAATGATTTGGAGCTGGCATACGCCGAAATTCTCGACAAATACCCATCGAATCCAGCCTCCGAGCAAGCGTACACGCATTTTCTTTTGGCTCCCAAAGACGCTAAAAGAAGCGTCTCTTTGGAGCAGTTCCGAAATTTCATGTCCAAGGTTTCGGACACCGACAGAATCCGACTTTGGACGATCGCCTACTCCAAAATGATCGACAATGATCTTCCACCAGCGGAAATTATAAGTTTTTTCACTCCAATAATCGAAAATCCCCCACCATTTAAAGACTACAAAGCGCTTTTCCTTGAAATCGGGGAATTGGCGTTCCAAAACAAAAAACCGAAGTTAACCGTCAGATGCAAAACAT
>JAADHT010000041.1 GCA_013151705.1 Kiritimatiellota bacterium
TCAATCCCGGCGGACTTGTGGCTGGAATGAAATTAAAAGATCTCGGCACCAAAAGCATCACCAGAAATTCCCTTCTATTCGGCGTTATGCATCGTATGGATATGGTCGAAAAAATCGGTTCGGGAATCAAACGAATGCGTGACCTCGCTAAAGAGTATAAAACTTCAACGCCTAAGTTTGAGACCGATGAAAACTGGTTCACTGTAACCTTTCCGAGAACCATTGCCGAATCTGCCCCCACCGGAAAAACTACCGGAAAAACCGCTCTTATTTTATCTATGCTTCGTTCGTCTTCTGAAAAGACGATTCCCCAAATGGTTGAAAAGCTAGTATTGACTGAAGATGGAGTCAGGTACCACTTGAAAAAATTGCGAAACGCGGCGATATTGAAAAGGTGGCGTTCTTCGGCTCGATATGCACTGAGAAAAAGCATCCTAAGGATATCGACGTGCTCGTATATCTGAAGGACGGAGCCGACCTGAAAGCCATAGCCGCGTTGAAACGGAAATTTCAAGGAAGAATTGGAAGGGGCCTTTTGGGAGCGGACGCCCCTGCGGGTTTCATGGTTGAAATTGAAAAATTAAAACAAGTAATAATGAAAATTGGCGAAGGTGAAAATCCTAAAATCATTGTTCTAAAGATTGATGGCGACTTCCTTTTTGAAGATCTTGTTGAAATATTAGAATTCGCTAAATATCCGATTTCGTTGTCGGTTTCAGTGGTGATGGTTTTAATATTTATTGCTACCTTTTTTCTTCTCCTATCAATCATAATGACGCACTTGGACTAACTGTATACGTCTCTGGGAATCACGGAACAACAACGATGCATTGGGGCGGTTATGTTTGGGTTGACGGAAAAGTAAGCTAACCTATCTTAAGCAATGGTGCAAGTTTCGCGCGTCTGATTTCGATATTCGAGTTTTAGAGGCTTTTCGTACGGAGTTTGTTTATGTTCGGTGTCGATTGCAAAGTTGGCTGGGCGGTTGTTTTGGCGGTTTTTTCCGTCCTGACGATGGTCGGATCGCTGTTTTTGGCGTTCAAAATCGCGACCGCCATACCACCCGACTATTTTAAATATCCCAACGCTCCCACGCCCGATTCAGAAGGCGCTCCAAAATCCGCGGGAATAGTGTGCAAGGTTTCGCGGAACTGCGCGGGCGTGGTGCTTGTGGCGGCCGGGATCGCCATGCTGGTGCTTCCGGGACAGGGACTGCTGACGATTTTCTCGGGCCTGATGATTATGGACTTTCCCGCCAAATACCGGCTTGAACGTCGGCTGGCGTCAATTTCCTCCCTCCTCAAAGCTTTGAACGCGATCAGAAGGAAAGTCGGGCGTCCGCCTTTGAATCCGCCGTAGCTCCTTGGAGGAGAGCCAAATCGCCGTTCGGAAAAAAACGAAGCCGCATAATTGAAAAAGCGGGTTTCTTGACATGGGCATGGCGGAATTGAAAAAAGGTTTGGCAAAACCCTATATGAAAACTTATTCCAAAGAGATGCTTCGGGAGCGTCTGAAGATAATGGGGGAACCCGCAACCCGGTCTCAGAAGGTCAAGCAAATTGCGCTGGCGGCTTCCGTGTCGCTTCCCGATTTATCTCAAAATAGGGCTTTGGCTGAAAAAAAATGCGGAAGTCCGCGCCTCATGCGCTCGCGACACGGTTCGCCCAGACTTTTGCAACTGGCTCGTCCAACTTCGTTTAGCCCTCGGTAGAACTGGAGATATAATTTTGCGATTACCTTGCCGCGCTTGGCGTTTTGGCGGTGAATGGCCACGGACATTTCAAATTTAACGAGTTTTTTCGGAAGATTTGTTGCGTTACGCTTGAAGTGGGATAGATTCACCGAATCTTTTTGTGTTCTACTTGAATCGCCGCGCGGCATCGACCACGGCGGGCAACTACAATTGGGGAAATCGACAATATGACAGCCAAAGAACTGCGAGACAAATATATCGCGTTTTTCGTGTCCAAGGGGCACGCCAGAATAAACAGCGCGTCGCTCGTGCCTGAAAACGATCCGACGGTTTTGTTCACCACGGCTGGAATGCATCCTTTGGTGCCGTTTCTCCTTGGGGAGAGGCATCCGCTTGGATCGAGACTCGTGAATTATCAGAAATGCGTCAGAACCGGGGACATAGCGGAAGTGGGGGATCCGGTTCACCTCACGTTCTTCGAGATGCTGGGGAACTGGTCTCTGGGAGACTATTTCAAAGAGGAGGCGATAGAGTTCAGTTTCGAGTTTCTGACCTCCGCGGAATGGTTGGGATTGCCGATGGAGTTCCTGGCGGTCTCGGTTTTCAAAGGCGATGACGACGCGCCGTTCGACAGGGAGGCGTTCGACAAATGGAGCTCGCTGGGATTTCCGGACGCGAGAATCGCGAAACTCCCGAAAAAAGACAACTGGTGGGGCCCCGCCGGACAGGCCGGCCCCTGCGGACCGGACACTGAAATGTTCTACTGGTGCGGAGGGGGCGAGGTGCCCGAGACCTTCGATCCCGACGACAAACTCTGGGTTGAAATCTGGAATGATGTGTTCATGCAATACAACAAGACGGAAACCGGATATGAGCCGTTGGAGCAACGCAACGTCGATACCGGAATGGGAGTAGAGCGCGTGACTGCGATACTGCAAGGACGTTCGAACTGCTACGAGACGGAGCTTTTCAAACCCGTTCTCGACAAACTCGACGAGATCCGCGGGCTTTCGGAGCATCCAAACGAAAGAATGCGCGGGGAGAGGATAATAGCGGACCATTCGCGTACGGCCGTGTTTATGCTTGCCGACGGGGTGGTGCCCGGAAACGTCGATCAGAATTACGTTCTACGCCGCATAATAAGAAGCGCCATTCAAAAAGGGCGGAGGCTTGGAATATCTGAAAGTTTTCTGCCGAAACTCGCGGAAGTGGTGGTGTCCATCTATTCGGACGTATATCCCGAACTCCAAAAAAACGCCGCCGCGATATTGGACGAGATGGAAAGGGAGGAGGCACAGTTCGCCAGAACCTTGGAGAAAGGAGTCCGCGAATTCGAAAAACTCGTCTCATGCGTGCCTGAACACATACTGCGCAAAGTGATCAGCGGCAAAAACGCGTTCAAATTGTATGACACGTACGGATTGCCGATCGAGATAACCGAGGAGCTCGCCGCCGAGAAAGGCTTCGAGGTGGATTTGAAGGGGTACGACAAGGCGTTCAAAAAACACCAGGAACTTTCGCGGAAAGGCGCCGAGCAAAAATTCAAGGGCGGCCTCGCGGACGACTCCGAGAAGACCGCCGCGCTCCATACCGCCACCCATTTGCTGCATAAAGCCTTGAAACTGACGCTCGGAGATCATGTCGCGCAAAAAGGTTCGAACATCACGGCCGAGAGATTGCGTTTCGATTTCTCGCATCCCGACAAAATGACGCCGGAGCAGTTGGCGGAGGTCGAACGAATCGTCAACGAGGTGATCGACGCGGATTATCCCGTGGTATGCGAGGAGATGAATGTGGAGGAGGCTAAAAACACGGGTGCCATCGGTTTGTTCGTTGACAAATACGGAGAGCGCGTTAAAGTCTATTCCGTCGGTGATTTCAGCAAAGAGATTTGCGGCGGGCCCCATGTTCAGCGTTCGGGGGTTTTGGGACGTTTCAAAATCAAGAAAGAGGAAAGTTCCAGTCGTGGCGTCAGACGAATAAAGGCCGTGCTTGACGGAGCAACCAATGAAAAAGACTAAAATACTCGTGAACCTTGAGAAAACGCGATACAAGGTTAAAATGATCGGCAGACCCACCTTCGCCGTCGCTGGAGTCTTGAGAAAACTCGCGACTAGACTCGACAGAGATAAATCCGTGACTCGAATCTCAATCGGAATGAAGGATTGCGAAGGTATGGACAGCACCATAATGGGAATGCTCGCCACGCTGGCGCTGAAAGTCCGCTCCCGCGAAGGGGAGTCCAAAGTGCAAAATCCCGGAAAGAACAAACAACTTCTCAACGGTCTCGGGCTCGGCAAGCTTTTTCAATACGTTGACGAACCGGAAGGCGAGGAAGGTTCCTGGCATGAACTTCAAACCGGTTCGGCTCCTCCCGCGCCGCCTGTCCAGGAAAACGCCGAGACGATTCTCGACGCCCATAAAAAGTTGATGGAGACGCACGAGGACAATGTCGGAAAATTCAGAAACGTTGTGGACATGCTTGAAAAGGAGTTGGACAAATGAGATCAGCGTGGAACTCCGTAGGAATTGTTTTGTGTTTCGCTCCCGCGCTTCTCGCGGCCGGGTGTCTTACGACTCGTTCAAAATCCAATCGCTACGACCGCTCGAATCCCATGGTGTCGGCGACTCTTCGCAGACATGACGAGCAGATAACCAATCTCACTTTTCAACTCAACCAGTTCAAGGAGAGGGAGGCTGCCTTGGTGAAATCATTGAACTCGCTCAATAAACGCGTCGCGCGGCTTTCCTCGGAAAACGTTGAATTAAAAAAACAATCCACCGTCCTCTCCCGGACTCTGCGGCTTGAAAGATCGACCAGGGAAGCGGAGATGAACAATCTGCTGAAAGAGGTGTCGAAACAGACGGCCGAAGCATTGAGAGCGGCCGCTAAAGCCCGAGCCGCGGCTCTGTCCGCCCGTCAGCGGAAAAGCGGTCGATCGACTGCCGCCGGCGGCGGCCCAGTCGGCAAAGGCGAGTTCTACGTCCACACGGTCGAGCGCGGAGCGACGCTCGGCGCGATAGCCAAGGCCTACAAAGTAACAGTGTCGGAGATAAAAAAAGCGAATCGTCTGACAAGCGACGCCATCCGAGTCGGCCAAAAGCTCTACATCCCGAAAAAATAATCCTCAAGCTCTATTTGAAAAACCCGCTTGAATAAATAAAACCATTTGAAGTTATATATTCTTTATATTCAATATCATACATATCCATCTCCTCCAATATCACATTATACAATGCGTTGTATAATGTCGCTATAGCAAGATATTACAACAGCACCCTCGCACTCGCAACAGCGAAATATCCCTCTTTTACAAATGATCCCGCTGGTGGCCCCCCATCCCATCACTGGCCGGTTTTAACCTGCCCGATGACACGAAAAAGCCTGATAATCACTTAACACACAAAAAACATAGAAAAAAGCTTGACAAATGCGTGGACTGGTGCCATTATTAACAATAAGGTGAAGGAGAACCGATGCGTTAAGTTGTGCAAATCACCGTGAGAAAAAACAAACCACCGTACCACATATTGAAATTCCGTAAATTACAACATGTCGCACAATAGTTGTTCAAAGAAGAATGAATAAAGAGTTTCGACCACAGATGAACACTGATGGGCACTGATAAGAAACGTTTTTCCCGCGGACTCCGCGGGAAAAAGAATTCATTCGCGCATTCGTGGCTATATTCTGTTTTGATTCATCAGAG
>JAADHT010000232.1 GCA_013151705.1 Kiritimatiellota bacterium
GTTACCGCGGTAGCAGCCTTTGACTCCGAAACAACTTGGCATCCATGAGATTCGCAATCAAAGCGAAGTTTTAAGTTATACGCAGTACTAGCATAACTTGACACATATATCTGCACTCAATGCTCAATGGAGGAATGGCCGTGAAACGGTATGCCGCATACATATTCGGTTTGGCTTTGTTTTTCGCGTCCGCGTCGATTTCAACGGCGACGTTGAAAAAAACGTCGTATGAAATCGAAAAATTACGGAAGGTCGCCGAGGGCGGAGACGATCGGGCGCAACTGCGCTTGGGCAACGCCTATTATTTCGGTCGGGGCGGAGTGGCGGTGGACTATGAAAAGGCTTTCAAGTGGTACAAACGCGCGGCCGACGCCGGCAATCCCTCGGCCCTTTTCAATCTCGGACTCTGCTACGACTGCGGCAATGGAACCGGGAAAGACAAGTTCAAAGCGTATGAATGCTACAAGAACGCCGCCGAATTCGGCCTGCCGCAGGCGAAATACAATCTGGCGTTGATCCTCGCGAAGGGACTGCGCGGTTCCGACGGAAAAAGCGTTCTTGTGCCGCGTGACGCGAAACTAGCGGAAAACCTGTTCAAAGAGCTCTGCGCCGAAAACTTCATTCCCGCCTGCCGCGAGCTCGCCAGGCTGTACCTCGACTCCGCCGATAAATCCGTGAAAGCCAAAGCCAAACCGCTCCTCGAGAAGGCCGCGGCCGCTGGAGACCCCATAGCGATGAATCTTCTTGCTGATCACCTGCGCGGAAAAGACGAAGGCGACGAGGCGGCCGCCGTCGAATGGCTGCGCAAGGCGGCCAAAGCGGGGAGCGTCGAGGCGATAGCGAAACTAGCGTACCGATACGAGAATGGAAAAGGCGTGGAGAAAAACCAACGAAAAGCGTTCGATTACTACAAGATGGCGGCGAAGGCGGGACTGCCGATGGCCCAGGCTAAACTCGGAGACTACTACGCGTTCGGATACGCCAATGTCGAAACAGATATGACGGAGGCGAAAAAATGGTACGCGAGAGCCGCGCTGGCTAAAAACCCCAAGGGTTTGTTTTATCTCGGAACATTCGCCTACCAGGGGATTGGCGAGAAGAAAGACGTGGTTAAAGCGGCCAAACTGTTCATTTTGTCGGCACGTCTGGGCGAACCGCACGCGCAATACAATCTCGCGAAATTCCATCTTAAGGGCGAGGGAGTTCCGAAGGATCCCGCGGCGGCGGCATACTGGTTTCGTCAAGCCGCCTTGCGAGGCGATCCCAAATCTCAACGCGAACTCGCCTTCTGCCTTATTCAGGGAAAAGGAGTCAAGGAGGACTACGAGCAGGGCGTCCGATGGCTCAAGCTGGCGGCCGAGAACGGTGACACCGAGGCGAACAGGTTTATGCGCGAGACCGGAATATCGGATCGGTGAGGAGGGATTGAATATTCAATCGAGATTTGGCGTAAGGATAATAAAATGCGCGAAACTGAAAAAAAAGCAAGACCCGGCTTTATTCAGGGACGAGGCGTTTTTCAGATAAAAATCACTCTCACGGCTTGACAAATTCAATGTTGCCGCTATACTGCCGGATTGTAATTACAGTTTTATTTTACGAATCCTGATTTCTCACCTCGGAACAGAGCACCAACATTAAGGAGGACGGCAAGATGGGCGAAAAAATCAGAGGAAAGAAAGAAGCGAAGAAACAAGCTCAACTCACACTGAAGGAAAAGAGGAAATTGAAGAAGGAGAAGAAGAAGTAATCCACTTTTCCGTCACTAATAAGACTCCTTCCTCCGCGACTTCCCACCATAAGGATATTCCCATCAGTCAGCGGTTCCGCGCGACAAACAGCTCCATTTTGTCCATCGCCGTTTGAATATCGTCGAGGGAAGTAGCATAGGCGCAACGGATGAAGCCTTCGCCGCATTGGCCGAAAGCGGTTCCCGGAACCACGGCGACGTTGTGCTCCTTCAGGAGGGCGATCGCGAAATCGTTGCATGACAAGCCGGTGGACGTTATATTGGCGAAAGCGTAGAAGGCGCCTTTGGGCTTGACGCATGAGAGCCCCATATCGTTCAATCTTCTCACGATGACATTGCGTCTGTCCCTGTAGGAACTCATCATCATCTCCATTTCCCTCTCGCCGTTTGTCAACGCCTCGACGGCGGCCTCCTGCGCTATAGTGGGAGCGCAGAGCATGGAATATTGATGCACTTTCATCATAGCGTCGATGAGATCTCGCGGACCACATGCGTAGGCGATTCTAAAACCGGTCATGGCGTACGCCTTCGAGAATCCGTGTAGAAAAACAACGCGTTCTTTCATGTTTGGAAGAGAAGCGATGGAGACGTGTTCGCCGTCATAAGTCAGTTCCGAGTAAATCTCGTCGGTGATCACTATCAAATCATGCTCTTCCGCGATTTGCGCGACTTCCCGCAATTTCTCTATCGGCATCGAGGCTCCGGTCGGGTTGCAAGGGAAATTCAACAGAATGGCCTTCGTGCGGTCGGTGATGGCATGTCGGAGATCGTCGGGGTTCAAAGCGAACTCGTCGCTCTCCAAAGTCGGAATGACCACCGGGGTTCCGTATGCCATTTGGATGCAGGGCGAGTATGAGACGTAGCATGGCTCATGATAGATTATCTCGTCGCCGGGATTGATTATGGCGCGGAGCAGCAGGTCGAGAGCCTCGCTGACCCCGACCGTTATAATACACTCGTTTTTCGGATCGTAATCGACGGCGTAACGTCCACCCACGTATTCGCAGACGGCCTCGCGCAGCTGGAGAAGTCCGAGATTCGAAGTGTAGCTGGTGTGTCCCCGTTCCAGGGAATAAATGGCGGCCTCCCGGATATGCCATGGAGTGACGAAATCCGGCTCGCCGATACCGAGGGATATGACATCGTCGAGGGAATTAACCAACTCGAAAAAATCCCGAATCCCGCTTTTTGGAAGCGAATCCACATGTTCGGCCACCCTGGAGTCACGGGGTGACTTTAAGTCGTTTGTATTCCTCGTCATGATCAAATATCCTGCCCGCCTCTTTGTATTTCTTCAAAATGAACCTTGTGGCCGTGGAGGTCACGCCGTCAATAGTGGCCAGTTTTCCGGAAACGAAAGCAGCGATGGCCTGAAGCGAATCCCCCCGCACCTCCAATTCCAAATCGTATCCTCCAGAAATCAAGTACATGGAGTCAACCTCCGAAAACTTCGCGATCCGCAACGCTATCTTGTCGAATCCCCCATCACGCTGGGGACGGATATTCACCTCGATTATGGCTTTCACCTTCGTTTCCGGAAGCAGCGAATCGTCGATCACGGCCTGGTACCCGCTGATGACGCCCGACTCCTCCATTTCAGACACCACCGTCCGCACGGTTTCAGCGGGGATGTCGAGTTGAACAGCGATCTCCTCAAACGACAACCTTCCGTTTCGCCTCAAAAGCCTCAAAATCTCATTTTTCATAGTCTGTCCGCCTTTACGAGCACCGTCTAGTTAGACCCTGTTCGAATAGGGTCTAGATCCTGTTCGAAAAGGTCTCGCAGCCATGCGCCCACTTATTTCGAACAGGGGGTCGAGTTATTCGTTCAGCAACCCCAAGGCCTCCGCCTGGTCGCCGCAAACATCCAAAATCGAGGAGAATCCGCTGACGTCGAACACTTCGCGAACGTTCTCGTTCAGTCCGGTCAAGCACATCTTGCCGTTGACGGAGCGAATTTTTTTCGCGGTAACGAGCAACGCCCGTAAACCGGCGCTGCTGATATACTCCATATTCTCCAAATCGAACAATATTTTCGCTCCCTGGGAAGCGAGTGGTTCGAGCTCGTCAGTCACATTTGATGACGTGTTGGCGTCAAGCCTTCCCGTCAGAGAAACGAAAACAACTCCGTCACGCTCGCAAGTATCGATCTCCATAAAACCTCCTTAGATTTTCAAATCGTCGTCAACAGATACGTTCCCACATATACGTCAATCCTCGAACCAAACGTCGGATGCCTTGAAGACGGGCCCCTCGCTGCAGGTTCTGGCGTACCGCCAACCGGTCTCGTTGTCGGCTTTCACCTTTACGACGCAGGCGAAACACGCTCCGACGCCACAACACATCAGATGATCGAGACTCAATTCTCCATCCAATCCCTCGTCAAGCAACATTTTTCCAACCGCCATGAGCATTCCATGCGGGCCACAGGCTTTTACCGCGGGTCTCGCGGCGGCGCCATCGCGCAAAACATCCCGCAAAAGATCGGTGACCAACCCCTTTGTTCCGGCGGAACCGTCCTCCGTTACGACACGGGTTTCAAAACCGATTCTCTCGAATTCATCGACGAGAATCAAATCGTCGGATGTTCCAGCCCCCAGAAGCAAAACGCCGGGTTTCGCCGCGCGTTTCGCTAGAATGAGCGTCGCGGCCGAGCCATAACCTCCCGCGACAATGACGGGCCTCTCATCGTCGGAAGGGGTTGAAAACGGAACTCCGCGCGGCCCCAGCACGCTGCAGGCGTCTCCCGGCTTCAGACGGGACAATACGGAGGTTCCCTTCCCGACAATTTTATAGACCAAAACAACGCGGCCAACCGACTCATCGACTTCGCAGACGCTGAACGGTCGTCGGAGTATTCTATCACGTAAATTCGTTATTTGAACGTGAACGAATTGGCCTGGTTCAACTTCGGCGGCGATGCCCGGCGCTTTGAAAACAACCCTGCGGTAATCGCCTTTCAAAACGTCATTTGATTCTATTTCGCAATTTTCAAGCATATTTTTCAGAAGCGCGGACAGCCCACACGCTTTCCGCCACAGTTTTTCGAAGTTATCGCCGCGTCTATTTTCGCGACGTATGGAACCACCGATTGAATGGTCTCCGTCGCGAGTTTCTTCCTGTACTGTTTCTTCATTTTCTTGAGAGCGTCAATTTGCGGCTTGAACATCGTCGCCATTTGAGGCGGCATTTGCCTCAGTTTGGATGCGATCATTTTTTCGGATGTTTCAAGTTTCAAATAACCGTACGCCATCATCACGCCCGCGAATGATTTGACGAACCCATTGAAATCGCCATATCCATTTCCAACCGCGAATTTCTTCAATTTCGCCACCATCGATTTGTTCGCCAGCAACGCCTCGATGCCGGAAGACGCGGCGGAGCCTTTTTTCATATTCCGCAGTTTCTTTTTCTCTTTTTTGAAAGTGGCGAAATACGTTGGAAGAACCTTGACGCATTTTGCGACCTGCTCTTTGGTCAGTTTGATTTTCCCCTTCGGTAAAACAGGCGCTGGAGGCATGGCGAACACCGTCGCGGAAAACAAAACAAACATTCCCGCGGCAATCCAGCACGCTCGTCCACTCGAGTTCATCCTCATGTTCATTCTCCTTCATTTAATTCATGAGCCAATTGCAAAAGTC
>JAADHT010000043.1 GCA_013151705.1 Kiritimatiellota bacterium
GGGCGCCGCGTCGAAGAGTATGAAACTGCTGCGTGTTCCATTATCACCCGGGGCGATTGGAAAAGTGGATTTGGAGTTGTTTTTCGAGAAAAACATTCGTGGAACCGCTTCGCTCGACATTCCGGTGTTGAGAGTTTTGAAGGCGAAAAGCGTGAGGGGATATCTTCTGCTCGCGGCTTCCCGCGGGCTTTCATTGGCCGGGAGCGGGACCGTCGAACTGAAAAAAGTCCATCCCGGATCCGTTCCATTCAAGATTCCGGGGTTGCTGCTCTCCTACAAGTTCAAAGGGCAGAAATGGAGCGGCAAGGTTGACATCACCCACGAGAAGACATCTTTCGTCTCGGAGATATTTCATCTTTCCACGGTGGGGGAGGGGGCGGTTTACGGACTCTCTTTTTTCAATTACAGGATTTCCGGAGCTCCTACCGACAAATTGGTGGTGGCGTTGCGGAAAGGAATGAACAATCCCGAGTTCACGGGAGCCGACATCGTCGATTGGCGGAAAATCAAAGAGAACGAATCCCATCAATTCTGGCGGGTGAACTTCAAGGAAAAACTGTTCGGCGACTACAAGCTGCTGGTCACATACGAGTCGTCCCTCCTGTCCGACAAAAAAACCGCGGTTTTGAGGTTCGGAGACATTTTCACGGAGAACGCGGCGGCCGAAAGCGGTTTCATCGTCGTGGCGAGCAAGGAAAACCTCAAGATCACGGAGAAGAAACTCTCCTCAGCCTCCATTATGGAGCTTGAGGCTTCGGAACTCCCACGCGAATACGCCTCCCTCGTTCAGAATCCGATTATCAAGGCCTACAAGTTTTATCAGTCCCCGCATTGGTTCGACGCGGAGATCGCGGAGTTTTCGCGCGAGAAACTCGTGGGAACGGTTATCGACTACGCGAGACTCGACACGCGCGTCGCTTTGAACGGAGAACTCGTCACCAAAGTGGATTGCAGACTGAAAAACGCCTTGCGCCAGTTCATCTCCATGAAACTGCCGAAAAACGCCGAGTTGTGGAATGTCAGCGTCGACGGTGTCCGGAAACGCGTCTCCAAATCGGCGTCCGAGGGAAAGGAGGTCTACCTTATTCCCATACCCCGCAAAAAAGACACGGAGGAACCAATCGCGCTCTCAATCTCCTACGCTAGAAAACTTGACGCTCCGCTGGGGGCCGGAATATCGATGCGTCTCATGGCTCCGGAATTCGATGTGGACGCTCTGTCTCTGAAGTGGAGGGTGACCGTGCCGGAGAATTACGATTTCACATCGATCGACGGCAATCTGATGACGCGTCAAGCACCTCGTTTGAGCGGTTTCTCCGGAATGTTTTCCAATATGGCGCTTTGGTGGAGCAATTGGACGCGGACTGGTGTTCCGAGTGGATTTATAATGGTTCTAATCGGCTCTCTGCTTTTGGCGTACGCTTGGGGCCGCGGAAAACTTCGGATTCTGCTGAGCGTCGTAGCGACGGTTGGAATTCTTGTTGGCGTCGCATGGCTTCTGGGGTCGTTGTCAAGGCATGGCATCCAAGCGCCGGCCGTTTCGACCCTGAACAGCGTGGTGTTCACGAAAATGTTCGCCACCGGCGCCAACACGCCGGCGATCAACATCACGGTGGAGGACATGGAGGCGTCCACGTTTATGAAATTCTTCTGGTTTATCGTAATTATGGCGCCCGCCTTGTATTTGCTTCGTATGGGGTTCAAGAGGAAAAGCGCGTTTTTTTTCGCGGCGGCGACGACGTTTGCCCTGTTCGCTTTGAGCAGATGGCTTCCGGCGAGCCGTCTGCTGGCCATCGCTTTGGCGACGCTTATTCCGCTCGCTTTCGCCGTGTTCTCCGTTTTGCTTGTTTTTAAAAAATCGAAAGCTGCGAGAATCGCGGCCGCGGCGGCGCTTCCCCTCCTGCTTTTCTGCTCCACTTCCGTGATGGCCGGGGAACAGAGGGTATTGATCGACGACGCGGTCTACGCCGTGTCGGCGTCGAACGTCGAGGTGAAGGCGGTCGCGAGTTTCACGGTTTCCGCCAAAGCTCCCGGCGAGGTTCTGCTGGTCCCGGCTCCCGCCGGCATAACCGGCGAGTTGCCTGAAAACGACGACATAAGGCTGGAGCGGAAAGGCGGAGACTACTATTTGAAGCTGCTTTCCGCCGGAGAGTGGAAATTCAAACTGACTCTGCTGCTGCCGTTGAAAAAGGACAAGGATGGAGCGTTCTCGTTTCCGCTGCCGCTGGCGAATTCCAGGAAAAACAGCGTCGAGGTGACGGTGAACATCGAAAACACCGATATAAGCGCCGCGGAGGCGGTCTTCTTCAAAACATCGCCAGCAGGCGGAAAACTCACCGCCCGAGCGTCGTTCGTGCCCGGAACGAAACCGGTCTTCCGCCTGTTTCCGCTGAAACGCAAAGTCGGAAGCGAAAGCGTGCGGTTTTTCGTCGACACGTCGTCGCTCGCGAATTTCGCGGGCGGCGTGGTTGAGATAAAACATCTGCTGGATTTCAATATCGCTCAAGGCGAACTCGCGAAGTTCGCGGTTGAAATCCCGCCGCCTATGAAGGTTACCGCCGTCTCCGCTCCAGATCTCGGAGCTTGGAGATACAGTGCGAAGACGAATGAACTGGAGGTCTTTCTCACCCAACCACATCACGACAAACTGAAAATGGTGGTCACCACCCAGATCCCCGATTGCGTTCTGCCATACGAGAGGAAACTGCAGGTTCTCAAAGTGACGGGAGCGGAGAAACAGCACGGAAGTTTTGGTATAAGCGTTTCGCCTGGCGTTAGAATCGAGGTTGCCGGAACCGAGGGGATGAGTCCGATAAACAGCTCCGATTTCACCGCTCGCGGGAACCTCGGGAGTCCGAAAATGAGAAAGGCCTACAGATACTTCAATTCAGAGGCCTTCGCGCGGGTTAAAGCGTTTCCCGTCAATCCGGAGATACGGATTTCCGAGAAATGCGTGGTGGGATTCGACGAGGAGAAAACCACCCTGGTTTCGGATATGGCGCTGGAGGTGTCGAAAGCCGGAGTGTTCGACATTTCGGTGGAGATACCGAAGGGATTCGATGTCGACAAGGTTACCGGCGACAGTGTCAGGCATTGGGATGATATCAAGAAAGACGGGAAGCGTCTGGTTGTCGTTCATTTCGCCAAACGCGTTTTGGGCGCGACGCTTCTGCATATGGAATTGATGTCGGAAAAACCGCGGACGGCGACGCTTGTCGTTCCCAGACTACACGTTCTGGAAGCGAGAAAGCTCAAAGGCGCGCTGACGATCAATCTGGAGCGCGGCACCAGGATGGACATCCGCGAAAAACGCGGATTGGAAAGCGCTCCGCTCCCCATGAGCGGAGCCAAATCCTCGAGACGGTTTTCGATAGTCCGACTCGATTGGATGCTGAAAATCGATCTCGAAGTGGCATCGCCCTGGGTGCAACTCGACAACCTGCAGATTTGCGGAATATCCGACGGAGCTCTTGAATTCAAATCGATTTTCCGATACAAAATAGAAAACGCCGGTGTGAAGCGTTTCAGATTGCGTCTTCCCGCGGCGGCGGAGGTGCCCGAATTTATAGGCCGCGATGTTATGTCGTATGTGAAGCTGGATTCGGGAGTTTGGGAGGTGGAGCTCCAGAGAAAAGTTTTGGGATCCTACAAACTCGAGGTGAAATTCAGAACGCCCGTTAAGGATATGGGGAAAGTCGCCATCCGTCCGGTGGAGGTGCTGGGTATCGACATTCAAAAGGGTTATTTCGCGATTGTCGCGGAGGATTCGCTGCGGGTCAAGTGTTTGAGGACTCAAGGAGACCTTTCGAAATTCGACGCGAGAAAAATTCCCGGGAAATTCAATTCCAAATATCTCGCCGACACCGTCTTTTGCTATAGAACCGTGGGAACCGACTATTCGGTGGAGGTGAGCGTGGGGCGAGACAAGGCGGTCAAGCTGCTGCGGGCCGAAATCAGGAATCTCACATTGACTTCGCTGGTGTCGTTGGAGGGGAATATCATAACGAGAACTCTGGTCGATCTCGTGAACGTCGGCAGCGAGCATTTTCTCGCCTTGAAACTGCCGCCGAACAGCCGACTATGGTCCGTGTTTATCGATAGAACCGATTCTTTGAGCAATCCCGGCCAGCCGGTCGAGGCGGCGAGGGAGAATGGTCGAATCCTCATTCCGCTCAAGCAGAAGTCGGACAAACCGCAGAAAATCGAATTGGTTTACTCGACCAAGCCGGACATGAATTGGCGCCTCGCCCGCCAAGCTTACGCGGGGCCCGAATTCGAGTTGCCTTTGAACAATATATCCTGGACCCTCTATTTGCCGGAGAAGATGGAGTACTATGATTTCTCCGGCACCTTGAAATACAAGGAGAGACGATGGATACCAACTCCGGAAATGAACCTTTCGGAATACGATAGAGTCAATTCCGAGAAGAAGTGGCGCAAAAAGAGAATGGTCAAACAATGGCTTTCAAAAGCCGCTTCGAGCGCGGCCAGCGGCAACATCCAGGAGGCCAACGCCGCGTTCCAGAACGCCTCCGA
Source organism: Kiritimatiellota bacterium (assembly GCA_013151705.1). GTDB lineage: Bacteria > Verrucomicrobiota > Lentisphaeria > Victivallales > JAADHT01 > JAADHT01. The sequence goes on from JAADHT010000043.1 coordinate 4,537, forward strand.
CTTCGCGCTCGACGACAACGAGCTCCGCGAGGACGTTCAAGGAGAATGGCGGGAGGCGCAGTCGCTGAACGTCCTGAATCTCTTTCAGAAACGCTCGCGCCGGCAAGTAAAAGGAGGCGCCGCTTTGAATTCCGGTGGCGCGCGGACGAATAAATACGACTTGAGCCAAGTCAGCGGAAAAGAGATGCGCACGGTGAAGTCGATATCCAATAAGATGTTCAAACAACAGCTGGCGGCCGTCTCCTCGGCCAAACCGCTGGTCTTCTCCCTGCCCGAGAACGGCCGGAAGGTGGAATTCACGCGTCCGTTGCAGGTGAGCGGCGACACTCCCATGCGCGTCTCCTTCAGCGTGAAGACGGTGGAAAACAGGAAAAGCGGAAGCGGTCCGATCACCGCGTTTCTCGCGCTGACCGCCCTTCTGTTTCTCATCTACAAATTCGCCGCGGTTCTTGCGGGAAAACCAACAAGATGAAATTTAGCTTTTACCGTTTCGCGGTCCGATTCAGACCGCGAAACATTGATTTGTTCGCTGAGAGGGTCTCGAAAGGTGTCGTTAGTGTTCGTCAAGCCTGCCCACGCTAGCTCAACGAGCGAAGGTGGGTGGTTGAAAAGGTGTTGAGCGTTTACCTTTTTTTAATGATATTAACTACAAGTATTGTTTCCGTGATTCCCGTCTCAGCTTTCAAGCCGACACTCGTACCGTCGAGTGGAGCGGCGTATCCCAAAGTCAATGTTGTTGTTCCCAAGGGATAATCCGCATGAATTTTCAATTTATCTTGGCAGGATATTGATTCTCCCGA
>JAADHT010000235.1 GCA_013151705.1 Kiritimatiellota bacterium
CTGGAATTCAGTAACTGTTTTAAAAGGGCATAACCAAGCGCAGTATGTTGGGAAAAGATACACTGCGGAACTTATAACAATTAGTAGTAGTATCGCATAGGGTAGGTAATGCAATTTATCGCTGATTTTTTTTATCAACGGCTTTTTTGTAAGGCGTGAAAAAAAATCGTCCCATCCCCCGAAAAAGCAACCCCAACTGCAGAATCCGCGACCTAATGCGAGGGAAACTCCAATCCAAATCACAAACATCGTCGCGATGGATGCGTACCCGCCAATAATCACTCCAGGGAAAATAATCGTGCGCGTAAAGGCCATTGGGATCAGCGTCATTGGTATGACTATATGGCAGAACGGGAGTTTACATGCCAATAGAGTTCTTTCTGATATTCCCATACTTCCGCGTGCTTCAATGTAATGTGAAATAAAGGAGCAGGTTAAACAAAGCGCGAATAAACAGAACGCTATTGCTCGGAACTTATCTGTTTTTCCAGTATGTACCATTAGAAAGAAGAGCGTATTGAAGAAAATAAATGCCATGATCAGTGCGAATATTTTTGATGGGGCGGACTGGATTTGACCTCCGGAAAGCATTAGAAAGCTCAGCAATAACATAGGGAGAATTAAAAGTAGCGATTTTAATACACTTTCCTTGGCCGATTCAGATTTCTTTATTTTTTCAGGATTGTCCATAGTGTCGTTTTACCTTATAGTGATAAGATTGATAAGCAACATTAATCCAGCGTAAAAATAGTAAATACCGATCAGCCCGGTTGCAAGCTTTCCCACAACCGAAAGAATATTATAACGCCGGACAATTCCAATAAACGCAAACGGCAGGAAAAAAATGGATGTCCCGACAAAAAATAAAGCAAAAAACATCAAACATCGAGGTAAGGTTTCCTGACTGGCGGCATCTGTAAAAGCAAGTAGAAAAGGTGGACAGAAATTTAGTCCGGCCAAAAGACCGATCAACATTGGAACAAGAACCGGCCAGCGATCTTGTATTTTCCGGATAACCGCATTGTCTGTTTGTGCTAAGCATCCAGACTTTTTCTCAGGTATGGCACCACTACCATCTTTGCATCTTTTTCCGTTTGCCTGTTCCCTGATAAATCCATATAAAAAAAGCAATATACCCAGAATTAAATAAATTAATGCAGTAAAAAGAGAAAAGAAAACTGGTACTTGTACTAATGTTCGGCCTAGCAACCAGGCAAGCATAGCAAAAATCATATATCCAAGAAAACGACCGGCCAAAAACTGAAAAAGGACAAAAAAATTACCAGAAACGCGACATCCTCTGCCTAAAAGATAAGATACTAAGACAGGGGCGCAATATGCAATACAGCCGGCACCACCGCTTATCCCCAGTATTAATGCCCGCATCCTATGTTCCTTCTCTTAATAGCGTCCATTTTTGGCGATGAAATATATGTTTGAATATTAAGTCCAAATTTTTTCATAGACAATAATGCAACTAAAAAAACGTAACTACTCAGCACCTTTTTCAACCACTAACTTTCACCCGTCTTCGCTCTCGCAAGCTTCCGCCTTCGTCAATGGCGGCACTACGGCGTGACAAATCGCCGTGGTAAGTTAGTGTTCGTTAGTGGTGAGTAGTAACAAATGCTACAAAAATCAGCCGTATAGACTATACAGCTTTAAATGGTTGTCAAGTGATTTCGGTGGAAAAAACGTATAATTGGGAAAAAATGCCATTTTTCTCCCACGATCACTTGACAGCGCCGTCCCAATCTGACATCTTGTCATTGTTCGGAAATCAAACGTCCTTGATCTATCTCATCATTCTCAAATCGTTTTTGAACCATGCTCTTTTCAATTAGAGCCAGGACGTTTTTATCGGCGAAAAACTCCTCGAATGAATCCGCCGCCGCGCATTGCTGGAGGTTTTCGCGGGATACGCCGTACTATCTTCCGCTTTCGCGTAAAGCTATGGCGGGGTTCATCGTTCGTAAATCGGCAGATATCTGTAGTTCAACGCGAGCGAAAGCAACGCGGCCGATGTCGAGAAAGAGTTTCCATAGCTTCCACTCCAAGCGCCGTCCGAACCTTGGAGCATATTGAGCGCTTTTATGTTCGTGGCGTTCCAGCGTTCCCACAGCTCCCGTTTGGGCGCGTGGAAGAACGCTTGGGCGCCGTAGTAGAGATAATAGTAGTAATAATTTCCCGTTTGCATCATGTTTTGGCGCTGCGTGATATATTCGATAGCTCTTTTGTAGGCGTTTGTTTTTTTCCGTCCGGCTAGCGAGAAGACCAAAGCGCCGATGGCGGATCTAGGCAGATTGGAGCCGTTCGGTCCGGTATACCCGAATCCGCCGTCCGCGCTTTGCGTGAGCATATAGAATTTCAGAGCGTCGTCCACCGCTTTTTCGGGCACCGGGATTCCGGCGTTCGCCGCCGCCAGCAAGGCCACGAGAACGGCGCCGCTGACGGTTGTGTCGGCGTCGTTGCTCTCCGGAGAGTATCGCCAGGCTCGCATTGGGTTGCGCGCCTGGCTGGTGAGAATCAGCGCCACCGCTTTTTTCAAAGCCGGACCGATGCGGTCGTCGTCAACCATTCCGTATGATTCGGCGAGCGCGAGAGTCGCGAAACCGTGATTGTACATCGAGCTTCCGATGAAACCGTTACCGGGATTGGCGTTCCTCAGAATGAAATCGACGCCTTTCTTTATATTGGTGGAATAGGTTCCCAGATTAGGATCGTCTCCATGCGCGAGCATCGCGACGACGCAAAGGCCCACCACCCCGGGTTGAGAGCCGTAGGTGTCGGTCCACGCTCCACTTCCGTTTTGAGTCGCCGCGAGATATTTCAATCCCTTCAGATACATTTTTTCGACGAGAGGCGGCACTTCGACCCCTGTTCGCGGGGAGAATATGTCCTCCGCCGAACAAACAAACGCCGTCAAACCGCACAACAAAAGTATGATTTTCGTTTTTGTTTTTCGCATGTTCCGATTTCCGTTCGCCAAGGGAATAGCAAAGTTGTCGCAATCGCAAACGAATATAGCATTGGCCGGGGATAGTTCAATCCATCTGCACAATCAGAGGAAGATGGTCCGAGAACCTCGCGTCGGGGATTGAGAAGTCCGTCAGGTTCACGTCCGCCGAATAAAGTATGAAATCGAGCTCTTTCGACGGGGACCAGGACGGGAAAGTGGGTGTTCCCGCGGAATTCGCGTTTTTCAATCCGAGATTTTCGCGGAACACGCGCAGCTCATGCGCTCCGGAAAAGGCGTTGAAATCTCCGGCCACTACAACGCTGTTTCTGTCGCCGATCAAATCGGCCAACATCGCGAGTTGGCGTTTTCTGATCCTTTTTCTCAACGACAGATGGACGAGAAAAATGTTCAATCCGTCGTATTCGATCTCGATGACCAATCGTTTGAACCCGGAGTCGAGATAATGAAAGACGTTGCGATCGACCTGGTTTCTGGTCAGCAGCGCGTTCGCCTGGTTTTTGAGTATCGGCATTCTGCGTCCGAACGAGCCTCCGGAATATTTTATTGAACTGAGGTGGTAGTGCTCCAATTTCGCCGCTATTTCCTCGGCTTGGTTCAAAGCTCCAGACCTGTAGGAACCCGTGTCAACCTCCAACAATCCGAGCACATCGGGATTTTCGGAATGGATGAACTCAATCAATTTCTCCAGATGGCGCTCGGTCGAGCGCAGATAGCGGAAGCTCGTGCCGATGTTTTCAAGCATCGTGTCCGGCGCGCCTGTTCCATACGCGATATTGTATATCATCAGTTTCAAGGCCAGATGACTCCGCACTCTTTTTTATCGGAAGCGCCTTTTTTGCCTGTCGCGGAATTCTCCAAATTCCAATCTCCTTTCCAAGGATCCTGAAAAGATGGTTCGGTATATATATTGTGTTTGACTTTCAGAAAAAGTTTGACTTTCGTCTTTTTCAGAGCCAAATCGCCTTTTTTGGGTTCATCGGACTCGGTTTCCCGCATGCAGAATCCTTTTTCGCCGAAGAGAATCGAATATGTCACCAAGCATTTTTTATTGCTACGTTTTCTCGTCACCACCACCGCGTATCCTTTTGAATAGATGATCGAGTTCGTGATGAACAAATCGTCGGTGTCGATTTTTAGCGCGGGCACCTCCTCGTCATTCGATGCGAACGTGCAATGAACGGCCTTGAATCCGTTCGAATTGTCGAGCGTCGCGGATGTCAAAAACGTGTTCGTCATTTTGAAGTTGTTTGATTTTACGAGCGTCAGTTTGGAATTTTCCAACACGCAATTGGTCATGGATGAGTTGTTCGATTTGAAGAATCGTAGTCTGCTGTCTTTGAAACGCAGGTTTTTGAATGCGCAGTTTTCCGAGTTCACGCTTAAATCACAGCCTTCGATAATAGCCCCCTCCGCGGCGGTGATGGTGACGTTGTCGCTTGATATGTTGGCGGATTCCAAGGTGAACGTGCCGGATGAGAGTTTTATTCTGTCTCCCGATCCGGCGGAATTGAAAATCTCCGCCAAGTTGTTCGAGGGCGACACCGATTTCGGAGGTGAGGCGCGAAACTCGAATCCGAGAGAGCCGCCAGTGTTGCGCTTGCAGAATCCGACCAGAGCGTCGAGGAGATCCCGACTTGTCCGCGTGAAATCTTTCTCATCCGCTTGATCGACGAGTGTTTGCAAATCCACGGCGAGTTTTTTCGCCGTTCTTTTCGGGATTCGTGTTTTTATGAGTTTGATCAACAATTTGCTAGGGGATGCCGTATCAAAATCTATGGAGTTCTTGGACAGCAGCTCCGAAATATCGGATAAAAGAGCGTTGTCGAGCGTTTTTTCGGATTCAACTGTTTTCGTTGTAGTGTCATCGGAATCGTCGCCGGAAGATGATGTTCGCGGTTCCGCGGTTTTGAGGGGATTGGGGTCGTTCTTCCAGGTTGTTTTGATTTTTCGAACCAGAGCTTTTCGCAAAGAGGCGGTCTCGTCGCTGTAGGCTCCGGAATATTCCTCCACGAACCAGACCGCGTTCTCATAATCTTTTCGGACTAGTAGTTTATCGACTTTTCGTTGAATGTCTTTCATAACGGCGGTCACCATCGTTTGCGCTCCGTTCGAACTCCCGGCATCCGCGGCGGGGAGCTGACTCTGTTTCTTCCCGTTCTCCGCGCCCCCTTTACTTGCCATGGGGAGTTTCATCGTTATTTCCTGAATGAGATCGACTATGTCCAGGCGTTTCAAGGCTCGGGCTTCCGCGCTTATGGCTTCGTACCGCTTCATTGCCATTTTAATTTCGTTTGGATTTCCCTTCAAGCAAGTATCGTTTCACATCCAGAACTTTTTGAGTCAATGTTTTTTTCCTGGAGTTCGGCGCGGTGCCAGTGGAATCGCTTTTCAGGTCTGTTTCGCCTCCGGGGGGAAGCTCTTCAGGCGATAGTTCAGCGACTTTCGGGGAAATCGTCGGTTTTTCCTTCGTTTTCGGAATGTCGGCGGATGGTTTTTCGACGTTAGACGCGGATTGAGCGTACTCGTTCCGGCGCGGATTCTCTCGCTTTTTCTTTTGTTTGTGCATCCAGAAAGCGATAAGTGGCACCGCTAGAACGAAGACGATGAAACAAGTCAACACCAATCCCATGTTTTTTTCGAAAAAGCCTTTTTCCCTATTTTTCTTCTTCAAATTTTGAAAGTGGCGGTTCTTTTCGGTTTTCGAACCTTTTTTCGAGAAATTGGCGATGATGTCATTCTCTTGTTGATTTGCCGGCGTTGGCGCGGACGGCGAGACGGAGGCTTGTCCAAGGGGAGTTGCGATGGGGCGTGGCGGCGCGGCGGCGGTCGCGGAGTGGAGCGGATTGTTGAATATTATATCCACATCGCCCACCAGCTCCTCCCAGGATGAAAGGCGTTCGGCCGGATTGGGCGCGACCATTTTGCGATATAAGGAAATCACATCGTTGAAACCCGGGGGGATTGCGTTGGTCGGATCTGGCGGCGCGGTCGCGGGAATGTTCTCCGATGACAGGTTTCCATTCGGAGTGTTTCCAGTCAAGAGAAAGTAGAGAGTCATACCTAGCGAGTAAATGTCACAAGCAGGAGAAAAACCTTCTCCCGACAAGGCGAATTCTGGGCTCATATAGTGTGGGTCCCAAATGTTGAATCCGGAATCAAGGAGCTTTTTGTCTTGCCGCAGTGTTTGGGATATTCCCAAATCCATTAGAAGGATGTTTCGCGCGGAATCCAGCAGAATGCTGTTTGGAGAGAGGTTTTGATGAATGATTCCATAGTTGGCCCAGACGTTGTGAAGTGTGCCCGCGCATTGTTTTATGATCGAAAGCGCGTCGAGCGGCGGAAACGGCCCCGTGTTTCGCGCGAAATTTTCCAAATTCGAGGATTCAAAAAAATCATAAGCGAAGAATATTCCGCCCGGATTCAGCGAGTATTCCAGAAGCCGCGGTGTTCCGGGTATATTCATCGAACCCGAATTGATGACGGCGGTCGAAAAGAGATTGAAATCGGCGGTTCGCTTCAAAAAGAAAAAACTTGGAACTTGCAGAAGAACTCTGGTTGAGGGACAGGTGGATTGCGGAGGGCTTGTGGCCTGGTACATATTGAACAACAGAGTGCTGAAAAGTATCGACTCGATCGTGTAGCCGTTTTTCTCGCTTCCGATCACTGGAAACGGGTCCGGAACGGCAATGGTGCTTTGGCAGAACGGACATTTGACCAACTCGCCGATCAAAGCGTCGTCCGCTTGGATGTCGCGCATGCAGAATCTGCATTTCAAAACCATCATACCCTCTCCTTCAAGCAATCTTAACACCACTTTCGATTATTTCAATCAAATTAAACAACAATTATTTTTACTGAAGTTTAGCGACGTTTTTCAGAAACTCCTCCCATCGCGCCGCGGATGTGGTCGAAGCGAACCGTTCCGCGACGTTCGCGGAGGCTTTCGCTCCGAATTCCAGCGCCTTGTCGGGGTTCCCTCTCCAGAATAAAATCCGTTCCACAGCTGTATCGACATCTCCCAACGGCACGGCGTCCACCAGCGAATCCTCGATGTTGATGTCATTCAGACTGGGAAAGGCGTAGACCACGCAAGGGATTCCCGACGCCATAGCCTCGAGTAAAGAGACCGGCATACCCTCCGAGGTGGATGTGGATAGAAAGATATCCGACTCCGCGAGAATCGCGGGAATGTCATTTCGCTCACCGAGTAGCCGCGTCTCCGCCTCGACTCCCGCGGATTTCGCGAGAGCTTTCAACGCTGTGTCCACTCCTTGTCCCACGATAGTCAGGGAAAAATCCATTTCGGCTGATTTCAGACGCCGCGCTATTTCGATTTTGTCCGCATGATTTTTTTCAGGTCGGTCGCTGCCGATCGAGATTATTCTCAATTGATCCGAACTTCCGCGTGAATTGTGTTTGGCGAGATGAAAACGTCGCTGGTCGTAGCAATTGGGAATCACCGTCACATCCGACAATCCATGAGCCGATTTTAGAGACGCTGCTATTTCATTACTAGAGCAGTACGGCGTGAATCCGGCGGGAGGCGCGAACCTAACCCGCATCGTCTCCAACGGGTAGTATTTCAAAGTGCGGATTATCCGCGGGTTGTCCCAGAAAACAGCTACGGGAGCGCCCATCGACGCCAGTTGCCGCTGGAACAGCGCGCGGGACACGTCGCGCATGCATACCGCGATGTCGGGCGAGAATTCT
>JAADHT010000137.1 GCA_013151705.1 Kiritimatiellota bacterium
TTTTGAGGAACCGGTGTGATATGTGGTTGTGGTCGCCGATGTAGAAGGGTTTTCCGAGTTTAAATCTTATTGCCGTGACCGCTAGTGCGTCAAAAAGGGGGAGTCCCAGGATGAAAAGCGGTATCAGGACGGAAAACGGGGAGGATTCTCCCGAACCGCTTTTGTAGTATGTCACCAGGCATCCCATCGTAGCCAAAAGATATCCCAGCAGATGGCTGCCTGAATCCCCCATGAAAATCGACGCTGGAGAGTGGTTGTAGAACCAGAAACCCAGCGAGGCGCCGGCCGAGGCCGCTCCCAGGGCGGCCACGAAATGCTGTCCGCGCGTCGCGGCGGCTATCGAGAAGAAACTGAACGCGATTGTTGCGGTGCCCACGGCCAGCCCGTCCATGTTGTCGAAAAAGTTGATCGCGTTGATGATCAGGAGAAACCAAAAGATCGATACGCACCATGCGATGACGGGAGTGGAGATGAACGCGGTGATTCTCGCGCCACCCCAAGTGACCGCTATGGCGGCGATGACGAACTGTCCCCCGAATTTGGCCTTGGCGCTCATATTGAATTTGTCGTCGTAAAGGCCAAGCAAAGTGGCGCCGACGGCGCCGAGGGCTATCATAGCTGTTCTGAATGAGACTGAGCGCATTCCCGGAAGAAACGTGCGAATGTCGCCGTACAATGGTGTCGATTTCAGGAAGGAGGCGGAACAGAAACCGAACACTATCGTGCCAAGCAAGGCCGCGCAAATCGCGCCGCCGCCAAGGAGTGGAGTCGGTTCCGAGTGGCCTTTGTGCATTTGATCGGCCGGAACGTCGAAAAGTTCGATTTTCTCGGCCAGCATCTTGAACAGCGGAGTCAGAACGAGCGAGAAAAACGTTCCTGTGAAAGCCACCATCAAATAAATTTTCCACCAATTGGTCATTTGAATATCCTCTGAAAATCAATGTCCTCGGCGGCCAGCACCTTTATCAATCGCTGAAGCGAACGTGTCTTTTCCGACAATTCCCTGCAGTATTCAGCGTATTCGGCGTCAGTCTCCCCTTCCGGCGCTCGCATTCCGAGACAGACGAGTGTCGCGTCGTTTGAATTTTCGCATATGGTGTTAAAAACGTCTCCGTCAATCAACCTCACCACCTGGGACTGCGCCGCCAATCTCGATTTGGTTATGAAAGAGTCCAATTTGATTTTCGCGCTGACCATTTCAGCCTCGTCCGAAACAATCGTCTTGAGTGTCAAGGATGTTTTCGCCCAAATTGGGTTTTTTCTCATAAGATACGCCAATGCCACCATCAAGGCCCCGCTGTTGGTGCGTCCGCCCCACCAGATGTCTATTCTGCCGGTATTCTCTTTTTTAATGCCTGGATGCGTCGCGAACTCCTCCAGCTCTTTCATAATCACAATATTGCGCTTTGAGGAAGCCGCTGATCTGATGAATTGGGCGTATGGAAGGAAACTTCTAGAGGGGTTGTCTGTCAATCCAAGTAGAATCGTGTTCGGCGTCAATGGGCCGAAACCGTACATTCGCAGAAGATTGAGGCTTCCGTCCAGAATGGAGGGTGCCGAAACCACTTTCACGAGTGCGGAAATTTGGTTTTTGCCAAGAAACTGCGAGACGGTCTCCTCGAAATCCTTGATGCGGGTCGGCGAATTCTCCGATTCCGGAATTATCGAGCAAACCGTTAGAAAACCGTTCCCGCGGGCCATAGAATCCCCCATCTCGATCAAAACCCATCTAGAGGTGGGAGCTCCGCAGAAAACAAGTATATTGGGACTCCAAGTCCGCTCGTCCTGTTTTTTCGAAGCGAGTTTATAGACTATGTTTTGAACTGCCAGCATCAACATTCCGTACCGGGTGTCGCCCCAGTGGGCCGCTATCCTTCTTCGTTTCACGATATAGTAGATGGCCAAGACGACTATCACGGCTACGAAGGTGGCCGTCGAATTTATTTGGATCATTATCAGCAAACAGAGAATGGAGCCGGTCAAAGACACGCTCCAATGGGTGTTGAATCCCGGACGCCAGGTGGGACTGCCTATCAATCCCTCAAAGGCGGACGAGAGGTTCAGAAGGCAGTAGGATGTCAGAAAAAACATGGAGAGCACCGGAGCTATGTAGTCGATTCCTCCGAGCATCAGCCCGCTCAAGGCTACCAGGAAGGCTATTCCCGTGGCGATTAGCGGGTCGTTCGTCTTGCCGTAGCCTCTTTTGATGAATGCCGGAAGTATGCCGTCCCGGGCCAACGCCTGAAGTGTTCTCGGCGCACCCAGGAGAGTTCCCATCGCGCTGGATATGCTGGCCCCCCAAATGGCGAGCACGACGATGAATCCCCATTTCGCGACTTTAACCATCAACATCGAATCGTGAAGCAGGAGCTCCTTTCCTGCGGGGGTGTTGTAGGGAATGACGGTTCCCATGAAAAGCGGGACTGAAATGTAGATGAGATAACTGACTATGATAGCGGCCATGATTCCGCGCGGCAGTGATTTCGAGGGATCTTTCAGATCGCCCGACATGGCGATACCTGCCTCGATTCCGGTGACGGCGGGAAAGAAAACGGCGAACACCACCCAGAAATTGGCGGGAAAGGTTGTCGAAGACGCGAAAAACCCCAATTCTTCGGACAATACGCCGGCTTTCACGGCGCTCTCCGGTATGTCGCCTATGAAAAAAGAGAGCAGGGAGCCGAAGATGAGCGCCAAAATGAAAAACTGCATTTTCAACGCGAGATTCGCGGAGATATAGACCACGACCATCAGGACAACCAAGGCGGCTATTCCGAGGGCTGTTTCAGGATGGCCGACATTCGATTCAATCCATCGCGTCTTCTCCGGACCGAGCCAGCCGACGAACGACTCCGCGAAACCCGCGCAGTAGAAGGATATGCCGAAAGCCTGCGCGAAAAACAATGGAAGGCCGATCGCCGCCCCCGTCTCAAGTCCCAAGGAGCGCGAGATGATGTGGTAGGAGCCCCCGCCTTCTATCTTCATGTTCGTCACTAGAGCCGAGAGGGAGAGAGCTGTTATGAAAGTTACGGAGGTGGCCAAGGTAACCACCACCACCGTCCAGAACGGACCGAGGCTGCCCAACACCCATCCGAACCTCAAATACATCACCACGCCGAGAATGGTGAGAATGGCGGGAGTGAAGACACCTTGGAAAGTGCCGAATCCATACCCGCGTTTCACCCGTGTTTCACCCATTGGTCAACCTCCTGCAAAATCCAACGCGAACCAGTGCCGGAGAAACGACGACGCATAGCTGGAGCGGCACGTCAAATCCCATAGAAAAAATCAATCCGACAAAAACGCGATTCCCGCGGATTTCACTGTTCGCATACCGAAGCGGGAAAAGAAAAACCTCGCTTACGGGCGAGCACCGTCAATCCGCTCCCCGGGATTCTCCGTCTCGCGTTGAAAACGTCGGGAAACGATGGTAAGATAGCACGCTATCGACGTTTGACACGGTGTCGGACGTTAAAATTCATTGTTTTGAGGTGATTTCAGCGACACGGCAATCCATTCGGCGATTCCGATCGTCCCTCGCCAAATCTGGAAACGCGTTATTTGGTCGACTCCAAATTTTCGCGGGCAAACTCGAAAAGCGCCCGCGGCGCCTCTGTGGGTTCCGCCGTGCGGCTATGACGCTGAAAAACTCGGAATCGGAGTGCTATGCCGGAATTCGCTTTCATATTTCTGCTTATGTTCTTTTCCGTTTTCGCGGAGACGCTCTGCGGCGCGTGGGGATGGCTGATCCCCTTCACCGCGCTTTCCGTGTTCCAACTGTCAATCGTGTACGGTTGGAGAATCGGAATGTTGGCTGGAATCGTCGCCGGCGCCGTGTTGGACTCGATATATGGGCGAAGCGCTATGACGAGTCCGTTCGCGATGATCGCTGTCTCCATCTCAAGCGTTATCTGGCTGCGAAAAGGTGACACCAGCTCGATCCTGCCAAATTTTCTTCCGGGCGCTCTCGCCGGCTTCGTCTCCGCCGCCCCTCCCCTGCTCCTCAACTCCTGGTGGCGTGGAACGTTTTTCATAAACATCGACGTCTTGTTTCTCGCCACCTTTTCCGGCGCTCTGATATTCCCGATTATGATAGCCTTCCTGGATTTCATATCGGAGAAGACCGGACTCCGTTTGTACAGAAAGGCTAAAGCGGCCGCCCAACGCGGAGGTTTGTAGCGATGGCGAAATCCATTTCGAAAAGTTCCGTACGTCTCCTGGTTATATTCGGCTTGATATCACTCGCCTATTTCCTGATTCTCGGACGACTTTGGTACGAGCAGATACAAAACGGGGAGTTGCGGGGCAACGAGATTCGCAGGCAAACCATTAGAAGAATCAGACGTCCGGCTGTGAGAGGCATGATAACAACCTCCGACGGAGTCGTTATGGCGAAAAACACTCCCGCGTTCAATATCGTCTTCGATATCGCGGCGATGCGTCAGCCAGGGTACAGTTCGAGAACGATCGAATACATTATCGCCTCGGCGGAAAGAGTGGCGGACGCGATACAAAGAGACAACCCGCTGACCAAAATGAAAGTTCGGGAACATATAAACTACAAACCGGCTCTGCCGCTTACCGTGTTCACTAAACTAACGAAAGAGGAACTCGCCAAAGCCTCGGAGATAGTCCCGCCTATCGCTGGAATGGAAATAGTCTCTATTCCCGTCAGACGCTACCCCCACGGAAAAACGGCCTGCCAGCTCATAGGATACCTTAGAACGGATGATCCGAGCAAGGCCGAGGACAGAAGCAAATATTTCTACTACATTCCGGACAAACGCGGCGTCGAAGGGATTGAAAAAGCCTACGACACCGAAATCAGTCAAGGAGACGTCAAAATCCGCGGACTTCGCGGCGCTCCGGGCAACAGTTTGGTGAAGGTCGATTTCAGAGGATACGTCCATGACACCATCGGGACTCCCAAGCAGGGTGTCGTCGGACACGACATAGTCCTCACTTTGAATTTCAAGGCGCAAACTATCGCGGAAAAACTTTTGGCTGGAAAAAGTGGAGCGATGGTTTTGCTTGACGCCGGCGACGGCGCGGTCTTGGCGATGGCCTCCATGCCTGGCTACGATCTATCGAAATTCGTTCCACGCCTATCCAGCTCATACTGGCGGGAGATCACCTCCAATCCAAACCGTCCGCTTTTCAACAGGGCGCTGCAAGGACACTACGAGCCTGGATCAATAATAAAGCCCTTGATCGCCATAGCCCTTCTCCGAAACGGGATGCCTGTGGAAGAAACCGTATCATGTCCCGGTAGAGCCT
>JAADHT010000143.1 GCA_013151705.1 Kiritimatiellota bacterium
TTTCGGAGTCAAAGACTGTTACCGCGGTAGCAGCCTTTGACTCCGAAACAACTTGGCATCCATGAGATTCGCAATCAAAGCGAAGTTTTAACGTATACACAGTACTAGCTTGTTGTCGCCTTTTTTAATAGGATATGTCAGAATTTCAATATAAGAAACGAGCGACACCACTATTTGCGCATTCACATTGTAAATATTATCGAGAAAGGATGATACTTGCTTGAAGTAACGTGGATTTTCCTCCCAATAGTATATCAAGGGAGCTGTATCGATCAAAACGACATCATTTCTTTTAAGAATCAACTCCACGATTCTCGTTCCTCCTTTATATAGACATCAGCGTTGATATCAGCCCACAAGTCCTTACCTAAACCCGCGGAATTGCGAAAATCCAATTTCCCCTTTCGCGAGACTTCGTTCGCCTCATAGTCGCAATTCACCAGTTTAGCCACCTCTTTTCCAGCGCGCTTGATTATGATCTCCTCATTTGCTATCTTCACCTTGTTCAAAAGTTCGCCTAAGGTACGCCTAGCGTCAACAGCGGATATAGTTGTACTCATCGCGGCTCCTCTTGTTTGCACCCATATGAATCAATATGACCATATCAATCAATATAGCCGCTCTGTTTTTAATGTCAAGCGCCCTAGTACTGCGTATAACTTAAAACTTCGCTTTGATTGCGAATCTCATGGATGCCAAGTTGTTTCGGAGTCAAAGGCTGCTACCGCGGTAGTCTTTGACTCCGAAACGGATTGGCGCCATGAGAACGCAACCGCAGGCAAGAGCCTTTCGGGAATTCAGGTCCATTCGTTACGGTTTTTTCATAACAGTTCCATTTGAGGAATCTATTACTATTTTCAAATCGAAATTGTCAAGTAATTCCTTGGTCGTCGGCAGCAGGGAGCTGGGGATGTTTTTGAAATAGACGACGCAAGCGTCTTTTTCGCTTAAAACTTTTCTCATCTCCTCAATTCGAGCGGCGTAATCCGAGTTGGGCTTCCCGTTGATCCATTTGCGCGCCAATGGAAGAGTCCCGCGCTTGGTGGTATAGTAGATTCCAGCGCCACCGTTTGTGAAAATCCGCGAATCCCGCGGCAGAGATTTCACGTAATCAATCAATTTGGAGTTCCGCCAAGCGACACTTGAGTATCCTAGTCCATTGGAGTATATCTCCGAGCAGAGCGAATATGCTCGGACCGCGTATGTCGCGAGGAGAATGGCGGCGATGACTTTGAAAACGATACGTGGTTTGACGGAATTTTTAGCGAACAATGCCCCCGCGCCCCAGCAGAAAAGCAGAGCTGACACGAATTCCGGCAGCATAATCCGATAGCTCAACGGCGTGGTGTAGTCCGCGAATGAGATCGAAAACAGCAGAAACGCGGGATATACGAGCAAAAACAACAGCAATACCTTCAACATGGAGTTTGTCTCAGTCCAAATAACACTGAATGCCGGTAACGACCTCGTTTTTAAATGCCTGAGCATTGCAATCAATATCACCGTCATAATCAAAATCCCCGCGAGCGCCGCGGCCGCGATAACCGCGATAACCGCGGAATTCACGGATTTCAGGAGGCCGAGAACTGGATTCGGCAGAAAAACGAATAGGATTGAACGGAGGAGTTGTCGAATATGCGCCACACCCGCCGGATGGAACACGATGGATCTGTCTGTCGTGGTTCCCGCGAGAAGGGCGTTTCTAACGCACCACAACCCTAGTGGAAACAGAGCTACGGAGCAGAAAAGCGCGATTCTCGCGATTTTTTTTCGAAAATTAAGCTTGGATAAAAGAATGGCTAATCCGGCAAACGCGATCAGGGCTAGTCCGGCGTACCTGGTCAAACAAGCAAATCCCACGCAGGCGGCTGACAACAGCAGAAATCGAATCTTGCCGTGTTTAAGAAAATCCGAAATGAAAATAAAGGCGGCGAGGGTGAAGGTGATGAAAAGCGGTTCGGTGAAAACTTGAGAGTGAATGAGAATCATGTATTCAGATAAAGCCAGCAGCAACGCCGCGAATACCGCGGTTTTCCTTGACGCTCCGATCTTTTTAAGAATGACGCATGCCAGATATATGTTGACGCCGTAGGCGGCGGCTCCCGCGATTCTCGCGGACATTTCGACCGAGCAGTTGAGAAGAGCGCCGATTCCGGCCAAGACTATTGGATAGAGGGGAGGAAAATGCGTCATAGGCGCGTTCATACCGTACGCTGTGACATATATCTTCCCATGTCGGAGGATGTTTTCAGCGGCGTCGAGAAAAACGACGGAGTCGGTTGAGACACCACAGCCATGCGACATCACGAAAAACAACGCTAATCCCGCGGACACCGCGAGAGGCGCGAACAATCGAAAGTCTTGATTCAATGATGAGTTCACATCCATATCGCAAAAATATCCCTGTTGGACGGCTCTCTCCGGCACTTCCTAATAAATCTCTCAAACAAGCTGCGACAGGAATGTCCGAGCAGTAACTTTTATTGGTTCGAACTAAAATACGACTCGTCGTGGAAAAGTCAAGCGAGTTACGCTCTAATTTTCATTTGAATTCCCCAAAAAAGGTTGTCGACCGCGAAAAGAGCAAGGAAAAAGGTTTTTAAAATTCCGCGGAAAACGTTTTTTTTCAGTTCACTGGTCGCGCTAGCGTTTCCCCCCGCTCTCAACACGACACACGTTGGAACCGCGTTGAGCGACGACTGTGTTGACAAAAATGTAATCACAAACCCAATATAATACATTTATGTAATATCACATTCGCTCCACCGCCACTACGGCAACTCCAGCAAAACCATAACTCACTAAACATAAAACTACTGCGACTTCATAAAACAATATTGGCACGCTATTTGCTGGAAGTTACGGGTCGATGATGACAGAGCGGTGTTATTGGAATTTCAATAGAGGTTGGCAAAGAGGTGGCTTTGGGATGGTCGAATTTCCGCCCGCGTCTTTCCGGATCGCCTCAGAGGAGAAAGCAGATGAAGCTTGTAGTAGCGTACATCCAGCCGGAGCGGCTGCCAGCGGTGAAGCAGTCGTTGTTCAAGAGAGAGATATACAAGATATCCGTCACAAACGCTTTAGGCTGCGGTCAGCAGGGTGGATACACCGAAGTGTACCGCGGGACCGAAATCGAGGTCAATCTTTTGAAAAAAGTGAGAATAGAGGTGGCTGTGAGCGAGCAATTCATGGAATTGACCATAGAGGGTATCATAGAAGGAGCGAGAACCGGCAAAATAGGAGACGGGAAGATTTTCGTTTTGGATCTGCCTGAGTGCGTTCGCATAAGAACTGGAGAAAGAGGCCGGAACGCGATCGGATAAGGGAGTGGCGGATAAGTTGAGAAGATTTGATTCAACACAGATAACAAGGAGGATTAAAATGAGATTGGGGAACAAGACTGTTGTTGCCGGAGCCGCGGTGTTTTCATTGCTGGCGACGCCACTGTCCGCCGCGGAGGCGTCCGCGGCGGCGGGTGCCGCCCCTGCCGTGTCGCCGGAGATGTTCACGATAAACAACCTATGGATGTTAATCGCCGTTTTTCTCGTATTTATAATGCATTTGGGATTCGCGACGTTGGAGGTCGGTTTGACCCGCCCGAAGAACACGGTGAACATTCTCTTCAAAAACACCGCTATCGTCGCCATCGGATTCCTCACCTACGCGTTCATCGGATTCGACATGATGTATCCAGACGGAAAATGGCTCCTGAACGGCGTATTCGGGATCAGTCGCATAGGGATTTCGGCTCCGGCTGGCGCCGCCGGACTTATAGGCTATTCCAACGGCGCATACACTTACTGGACCGATTTCATGTTTCAAGGAATGTTCGCGGCCACGGCCGCCACAATAGTTTCCGGAGCCGTGGCTGAAAGAATAAAACTCGGCAGTTTTCTCATCTTCTCGGCCATCTACGTCGCTCTGATCTATCCTTTGGTTGGTTCCTGGGGGTGGGGTAAAGGGTGGTTGGACGCAATGGGTTTCCACGACTTCGCCGGCTCCACTTTCGTTCATTCAGTAGGAGGATGGGGAGCCCTGGCAGGGATAATACTGCTGGGCCCTCGCCTTGGCAAATACGTCAACGGAAAAATCAAAGCTATACCCGGGCACAGCATGCCGCTTGCCACTATAGGAGTGTTTCTGTTGTGGATGGGATGGTTCGGTTTCAACGGCGGGTCTGTGCTTTCCGCCGATCCTGGAATGGTATCATTCGTGTTCGTCACCACATTCATGTCAGCCTGCGCCGGAATAATCGGGTCTATGGCGTGCACATGGTTTGTGCATAGAAAACCAGATTTATCCATGATGCTGAACGGCTGTCTGGCGGGATTGGTTGGAATCACAGCCGGCGCCGACGCGCTCAGCGTAATGTCAGCCACCATTATCGGAGCTATATCCGGAGTTCTAGTGGTGTTCTCCGTCGAATTCTTCGACAGAGTAAAACTTGACGATCCGGTGGGAGCATTGTCCGTGCATTTGGTGTGTGGAATCTGGGGAACCCTCGCGGTTGGAATTTTTTCGGACAAACACTCCGTATCGACACAGCTTGTCGGAATTCTCGCCGTGGGCGCCCTGTGCCTCACCGCGGCACTCGCTATATTCGGAGCGTTGAAACTATTTTGCGGCATAAGAGTGAGTGAGGACGAGGAGCTGCGCGGACTGGACATAGGCGAGCATGGGATGGAAGCTTATCCAGGGTTCCAGATTTTCACGACGCAATAAAGCTAAAGCCGGCGACAATGTTTTTTTGAGTTCAATCGTCGCGTTTGCGTTTCCCGTAGCGCACGAGTTTTCTGAGCTCCTCCGTATTTTCGGCACCGAGCCATGATTTCTCGAAAGACGGGTCTTGGACGACCTGCGCTATCGCCGCTAGCGCCCTCAGATGCAACGGGCGCATATCAACCGTGCCAGCCATGAAAAAGGAGAAATGAATAGTGGGAGCCACATCGGAAAACTCTATACCTTTTCTGCAACGCATAAGCAGAACTTGAAACTGATTCTCTCCTTTCAAAATAAAGTGCGGGACGGCGATGAAGGAGTTCAAAGCCGTGGGACTCTGTTTTTCGCGTTTCAGCAGTTCGGCCAAAACAGTGGACGCGTCAATACCATCCAGCTTTTCGGCTAGTATCTCAGCGGCTTCCGCGAACGCGTCGTCAACGGTGAGAGAATCTTCGAAATCCAAAACCGGAGCGTTTTCTATCAGCTTGTCGAAATGATCCCGCTCCTCGTCCTCCTCCTCGGGTTCGGTCATTATTTGAACAAGCTCGTCTTCCAGCGCGGGGGACGCCAACTCTCTGGCGGTGACCCGTTCGACAAGTTTCAACATATCCTTGTTGATTCCCCGGCCGGCCGTGGCGAGCGCCAAAGCCATGTTTATGTTGTACCCGGCGTCGAACTCCTCGCTGAACTCCTCGATGTTCACCTTCTCCGCGAACTCCGCGAGAATCGCGTCGAGTTTTTTCGTCGATTCCTCGGTGAACTCCCCCTTATGGGAGAACTCGGCGAAAAAACCCGGGTGGTTCTCCAGAACGAACTCGTGGAAATGCGATTCCCATCCACTGATCTTGCGAGTCGGCATGTCGTCGAACCATCCATGGGTTCCGGCGTAGATGGATAGTATCTGCAATTCGACCGGCATAGGCGCGAATTGGCGTTGTTTGAGTATTTCCACGAGTCTTTCACCTCGGTCGAGCAGGGCTTGGGTTGCCGGGTCCAAATCACTCGAAAACTGGCTGAAGGAGGCCAGTTCCCGGAATTGGGCCAGATCCAGGCGCAACGTTCCGGAGGTCTGCTTCATCGCCTTTATCTGCGCGTCTCCACCGACCCTGGAAACCGATATGCCGACATTGACGGCCGGACGTATTCCGGAATTGAAAAGATTGCCTTCAAGAAAAATCTGCCCGTCGGTGATGGATATGATATTCGTCGGGACGTACGCCGAGTCCTGGGTCTCCACGATGGGAAGCGCCGTCAGAGTTCCGCAGCCAGCCGCTTCGCTCATGGCCGCGGCCCGCTCCAGCAGACGAGAGTGCAGATAGAAAATGTCTCCCGGAAACGCCTCGCGGCCCGGAGGCCGGCGCAGCAGAAGAGAGATTTGGCGGTATGACTGCGCATGTTTCGTCAAATCGTCGAAAATCACTAGAGCGTGTTTGCCGTTGTCGCGGAAATATTCGGCCATCGCCATCGCCGAATAGGGTGCGATATACTGCATCGTGGCGGCCTCGCCGGCAGTGGCGCTGATCACGGTGGTATAGCGCATCGCGTCGTGGGATTTCAATTGTTCGATAACCCGCGCCACGGAAGAGCGTTTTTGTCCGATGGCGACGTAGAAACAGTAAACCGGATCGGTATCGAAATGAAGTCCCTGGTTGATAATGGCGTCGAGAGCTATCGCTGTTTTACCCGTGCCGCGGTCTCCGATGATCAGCTCGCGCTGGCCACGCCCGATAGGAATCATCGAGTCGACCGCCTTCAAGCCGGTTTGAAGCGGCGTGACCACGTTCTTCCGGTCTACGATGCCGGGGGCTCTGATCTCGATATCGCGCCGTTCGGTGTCGAGAAGAGGAGCCCCCTCGTCAAGCGGCCGCCCGAGAGCGTCTACTACGCGGCCCGACAAGGAATCGCCGGTCGGCACGCCGGCGACGCTTTTCGTCCGCCTGACGACAGCCCCCTCCCCCACATCCTCCCAGCCGTCGAAAAGCACTATTCCAACGTTGTCCTCCTCCAAATTGATGGCCATCCCGACGACGGGATCCTTATCCGGCAAGTCTATCTCGACCAGTTCCGACGACATAATATCGTCCAAACCGCAGGCTCTGGCCACGCCGTCGCCGCATTGGATTATGGTGCCCACCTCGTGGATCTCGGTCAGATGCGAGAATCCGTCAATCTCTTTTTTGAGGAGGGCTACTATTTCGCCTGGTTTCAAGGGTGTCGTCGGCATAATGTCACACTTCCTTCGCCTCAATACGAGAGCATCTCCATCAGTCGTATGCCGGAAAGGGCGTCGTCATGCGAGGGAAACATATCCCATCGCTCGCCCGCGATATATTCGTACATCGTGTCATGCCCCTTGCCATACACATGGTCGATAGTGAAATCCATTTCGGGCTTGGTCATTCCATCCACATCCCAGAAATCGATGGTGTTCAAGTTCGTTCCAGAGAGTCTAACGGTACCCTTTTCCGCTATCAGAGTGAATTCGGTTAGATAGTTTTTGTTGAAGGTGCTCACAGTGGCGTTTATCGTGCCGACGGCGCCGGACGAGAACTTGCAGACGGCCGAGACGGAGTCGTAGACCTCCAATCCGCGCAGATCGCCGCCTATGCCTTTGGATTCAACAACGTCGCCGAAAAAGAAATGCACCATGTCCACGTAATGACTCGCCTGGGTGTAGAGCACCCCGCCGTCGAGCTCCTTCGTTCCGTGCCAGCCTATTTGGAAATAGGCGTCGTTGCGGTTCCAGAATATGTTGCAGACGAACTGGTGGACTTTACCCAAAGCTCCGTCGTCTATCAGCTTTTTGATATATGCGACCAGTGGATTGTAGCGATTTTGATAGACTGGCAACAGGGTCTTGCCAGCCTTGTCGACGCGCCTTAGCAGTTCGTAGGCCTCGCGCAGAGTGAGTGAGAGCGGTTTCTCGCATACGATATACGGAACGTCCGTCGTCTCCGCGATTTCCGCGGCATGCCTGGGATGCATGCCCGACGGCGTCAAAACCGAAATGACATCCACACCCTTGATATCCCGGAAATCCGTGACATACGGCACTCCGGCTTCCTCCGCTATGAATTTCGCCCGTTCCTCATTAATATCGCAAACAATCGCCAACTCAACGCCTTCCACGGCGTCAATCGCCTCGCGGTGGCGCTTTGATATTCTTCCACACCCGACTAAAGCTATTTTTTTCATTACAATGGTACTCCATCCTGCAAAATTCCGCGCGTCTATGGATTTCAGCGCTTCAAGTATCCGGCATTCTTGAACAACCCGCATCGTATTCGGAATCTACATCAATTTCAGGACGATGCAAAGGTCAATCCCCAAGATGGGTGAAATTCGTCACTCTTCACCGCCAAGGAACCAAGAGCGCCAAGCTCGCGCGGTCGTTCAGACTTTCGCAACTGGCTCTAATGTTTTGGAATTTGAGCCGTTCGAGTTCCTAATTTGTTCCGCTTGGACTACAACCTCACCATCGACCTTACGTCGG
>JAADHT010000177.1:0-24084 GCA_013151705.1 Kiritimatiellota bacterium
CAAGACTCCGCGGCAGGTGTTATATGAGGAATTGCGATCCGGCAATAGCTTCAATGGGATAATGGACTCCATATCAATGTAGTCGACCATACGCGCTTTGCCCTTGAGAGCACTACGCGCTAAGCGAGGAGGTGTTGCCGTGATTAAGTAAAAGTGAGCTTTGTAGTGGGATGTCATGCTCAACTCGCAATAGACTATGACGTCTCAAGCAGGCGCGTCTCCCTCCGGGAGATCTCCATCGCGCCTAATCAAGAGCGGCTTCGCCGCGATATTAATAAATTAGTTTCAAGTTGCACTTGAAAACTTGAAAACAAGAATATAATCCTTTAAAATTCCGCGAAGTCACATGTGAAAGACTTTACGTTTTTTAGTCACCTTGCCACTGAGCATAATGAAATCGCTCGTGTCGAAGCCTTGTTTTGTATTAGGTTGCGGGATCATTCCAAACGATCCCTTTGGTTTTTCTATTCTTACGGTATCAGTTGAATACTCCTCATCGGGAACATTGGGGGCAACTACCTCCACGGCAGCGTCGATCTCCTCTTCCGTGGGAATGGAGAACATAATACCACATGTTCTATTTGCGCAAATAGCGTCCTTACCGCAGTACTCTATCGGAATTCGATACACGTCATCGCATTGCGGACAGCAAATTTCAAGAAATTTCGGATCGTTCATAAATCCCCTTGTTAAAATAAACTCAAAACGAAAGCGAATAGTAAAAACCTGAACATTCTACTATATACTATATGAACCAAACTTTTGCAAGCGTCTCTAAAGTTTTCCCTTTATTGAATGATAAAGACGTGTATGGACTAAAGAGGATCATGGCGGAGTGTTGAAACACAATGGCTGGTCGCTGACAATTCCGGATGGAGAGAATTTTCAGACTACCGCGTTGTGGCCGGCGCGCCCTTTTCAATTCGTATAGGTTGGACGCCAAATCCAACGATGCCGCCGCGGCTCTCGTGTTATCCGGTAATTTCAATACATTGAACAAAGAGGTTGAATACATATTGGAAATCGGGAAATAGGGAGAGTCATCTGCGGCGTTCCAGCAGAAAGTCTGATAGAGTTTGATCATACGGGGTTGTCGTGTCGACAAGCCTGTAATCCGTCTGGAACTCGGCGCAGCCTTTTTTCATTCGATCAAGATATGAGTTCAACTCGTTCAAATACTCTTGTTTGATTATCGCGGGTTCGGTCACCAGGGAAGCGGCCGACTCCAGATCGACGAATCTCGTTGAGCGGTCGAAATCAAACGACAACTCGTCAGGCGCCATCAAATGGAAAACCGCGAGATCGTGTTTTCTATGGCGCATATGCTGAAAACAATCCAACAACTCCTCCACATCGGTGAAAAGGTCGGAAAAGACGATTATCAACGCTCTTCGCCTGACTTTTTCCGCCAAATCGTGAAGAATTTTAACCAAACGCGTGCCGCCTGAGGGTGTGATTTCGTTCAATACCGACAGAATAGCTCCCAAATGCCTGGCGCTGGTCCGCGTCGGAATGTCTTGTGTGAGTTTTTCATTGAAACACTGCAAACCCACGGCGTCGCTTTGGCGGATAAGCAGATGCGCCAGGGTGGCGGCTAGTTTTTTAGCGTAAAGCAGTTTGGAGTTGTTAGGGCCGGGGTACCCCATGGACGCGCTGGCGTCGACCATCAAATGGCATCTCAAATTGGTGTCCGCCTCGAACTCCTTGATGTAGAATCTGTCGCTTCGGGCGTAAACCCGCCAATCGATATTGCTTATATCGTCGCCTTGAACGTATTCGCGGTATTGCGCGAACTCCACGCTGGCGCCGCGGTGCGGACTTTTATGCATTCCGGAGAACGTGCCCTCCACGAGACCGCGCGCCCGGACATCGAGCTTCGCGAGTTTCGCGAGAACCTCCGGTTCGGTCAATGACGCGCCGCCACCTTTCGCGTCGATGTCCCGCGCCGTCGTTCTTGTGAAGTCAATCATTTGTAAAGTCCTCATTAAAACTCGCCACATTCCGCTATTCTTCGAGGCCATTTGAAACAACAAATCCCTCTCGATCAATATTTTCCAAGCGAAAACAAACCTCCGGTCCATTCGTCCTCCGCGGTAGCGCGAATCTCGCGGAATCCCATTTTTTCAAACGTTTCGCGGAATTCGCGGATTCCGCATTGCTGAAATACAAAATATGACGTGTTTCCAGCGTTTCCATGTCGAATACCGAATTATAATCGTATTCCTCTATGGCGAACAACTCCTCCGCCAAGGCGTCGTTCTCGGAAATGTCGCGCATCACGCAACAGTGCAGCGTCTCGTTTGTTTTCGGCATACTTTCTCCATCGAAAGCTCAACTTTATCGTTTCGGACAGCCTCAAACTAGTACTGTGTATAACTTAAAACTTCACTTTGACAAGAAGCATTTCGGGAATTCAGGTTTCGCCGCGGGCGAAAAGCGATATCAATATCGTTGTCGTCCGCGGCGGAGGCTGAAACCCGAAAGGCTCTTCGCCTTTTTTCAACATTCAGATAACCGACTTCAGATTCGATTTCAGGTGGAGCTGGCATGGAGAAAGCGGAATGCGCCACGCCAAGCGCGCATACAAATAATAGAGGAGGGCGCAATAATCTAATATAGTTCAACATAAAAAAACATACACCTTCCTGAACCAATTGCAACAATCCGCTTACTATTCAGAACTTTCTAAAACCACTAATTTCGCACTTATCCAACACTAATCTCCCATCTGGGGAAAAAATCGTTGCGCTTGAATCGCGGAAATCGCATTGTATTGTTCGCAATGCCCAATTGGCTCGTTGCATCGACATTGAAAAAGATGTTTAAATTGAAAGAATACGCCAGAATTAAAAAAAATGATGGAATCATAACAACCTGAAGCAGCCCGCTTGCGAATCGAGGCGCGATAATTACGTCATCCGACGCAAGGCGATCGAGTCAGGACGGTGTTTGGCAACCGCTCATCCAGGGAAAGAACAATGCCTCGAATACGAACTGAAATGATAATACTGCGCAAAACCCCGTTTCAGGACAGCGGGCTTATTCTCGCCGGATTGAGTGCGGAATTGGGACGATTGGACGTTGTGCTCAAGGGCGCCCGTTCCGTGGGTGCCAGGAAAAGCAACGTCGCCGACCTTTTCCGCGTCGTGGGCATCGAGGTGAACGCGGAGCGCGACGGTCTTCAGACGGCGTACTCGTTAGACCTTATCGAAACCAACGACGACATAGCGTTGAGAAGCGGAAGCTATCTCGACGCCTGCTCGATCGCGGAGTTCGCATTGAGAAATTCGCAGCCCGGAGTGGAATGCCGTCATTTCGCGTCCGCCGTCAGAACCGCGTTCTTGCGACTTTCGCGGGAGGAGGTTTCATTTGCCGGTATGTTGGTGCAACTCGTGTTTTTGTACGATCACGGATTTCTTCCCGAACCAGAAGGTGGAAACGGTGAAACGGCCCGAGTGGTGGAGCGGTTGCTGACCGCGGCGACAGGCGCGGCTCCCATGCCCGACTTGCCGGCGGAATATCTGGCGAGGGTCTTGCGGTGGGTGGACTCCCTGTGTTCGCATCATGGTTTTAAAACGAGTGGTGGACGCCAATAACGCACACACAATTCAGGATACTGAATTTATCCTGTCATATACGAGTTATAGACGAACCTGGGAGATTTAGCGCGCCGCCCGCGAGCTACGTAGTCTGCGTTCTCCGAACGCAATGGACGCGGTCCGCAACGTTCATTTCGTCGACAGGCATTAAGTTCAGAAATCCTTACCCGACAGTGTTAGTTGAGGTCAAAGCGCGAAGTTCGCAATGTTATTGCAGTTGCATGGACGGCAGGAAACTATTTTCCCGCCGGGTTTCATAGTCTAGCGGCGGGGTGGTGTCGGCGAATCCCCATCTTCGGGAAAACGGCCAGAAGATGAAGAACGCTCTTCCGATGATGTTTTCGCGTGGCACGAAGGCGCTTCTCTCAAGCTCTTCAACGCTTTCATACGGGTCGAAATTCCAACTCCGGCCGTCGTGGCTGTTGGCGCTGTTGTCGCCCATCATGAAATATTTGTTTTCAGGAACGCGTATCTCGCGCCCTGGAGCGAGTCTGTTTGTTCCCAAATGCCCGTGATAGCCGCCCTTGCTGCTGTACACTCGGTTCAAACCCTCGATTCCGAAGTCGGTTATCGGACGAAATTCCCGCGCCTTCGCCGTTTTCACGTATACTTTGTCATCGACAACCTTGAGAGTGTCCCCCGGCAGGCCGATAAGACGTTTGATGTAGAAATAACCTTTCGTTCCGGTGGGAATGTTCTCGGTGATGAACACCACGATGTCGCCCCTCGCCGGTTCTCTGAAGTGATATGAGACTCGATCAACGAAAAGATGATCGCCGAGCGAGAGCCAGCCTTTACAGAGGGAGTCGCCCTCGCGGAAGATTCCATTCATGTATTTGAGCTTGATGTGGTTGGAACCTCCGGATTGATTGGAGCTGTCCACCCACCATAACGGGTATCCCTCGGCTTTCATTTCCTCGGTATCGACTTTCGATTGCATTCCGCAGTAGGTGAAGACGTGTTTGAACTGTCCGGGAAGATCGTATCCGATGCCTCCGATTTTGAAACTGGTGTTTGTGAATATCACGTTTTTGGTGTATTCGAAGACGCTTGACGGGGCTATGCGTCCGTCTCTTTTCACGGTGGCGAAAGCGTCTCTGGTCGAGAACAGCGCGTAGTGCAGGGGCTGCGGCAGATGAGGCAGGATGTTGGAGCCGTCCGGCAATTCGACGTCTTTTATGAAATGGATGCCGAAAAGCGTCGGCTGCATGCTGCTGGTCGGGATTTTGAACGGCTGCAGGTAGAGCGCTCGCAGTCCGAAGGCCACCGTCAACGCCACCGCCAGAATATCGGCGTACTCGCGCAGTACGGGATGGTTTTTTTTCGGCAACGTCTCGGCGAAGCGCCGGGAGGCTCCCGAGAGGAATTCACGCATTGCGTTCGGATCGTCGATATCCACTTTTTCCGCGTCTTCTCTGATCGTCCGCAGATTGTTCTTCGTGGTTTCCGTGAAGATGTCGTCATTGACATGGGAGATATGCGCGGCTTGCTTGATTATCTCTTTAATATGTTTTCTCAAAGATCGGTTCTTGAGATATGTTAAAATGAACATGTTATTTTCTCTTGGCGCGATGTCTGAGCGCGCGGGTTTACTATGACGCTTCCACTCTTTTCCATAAGCGGTGTCCGGACTGGAGTCGGGAGTGAATCTAGCTTCGTGAAACGGTTTTGCAAGCGTAGCGCCGCGGTATCCGTCAAATTCGTGTTTTTCGATTCAAATCGCCGCTAATTCGCCCATATCGATTGAAAACAAGCGTTTTAGACGTATATTTTGATTTAAACCGCTTGCCAATGTCGGAAGACGGGTGTAGAGTTGCGGTTCTGTTAGCGAAGGTGTTTTATCAGCGCCCTTCATCGAGTGGTGCCCGAAGTCGGGACTTCGCATATCGTGATTAAACGTTCCGTTGAGCGAATGTGGTTCACATGTTGTACGCTTCATTCCACTTCTCATTCAAGTGATGAGTGGCTGTCGGGGTCGGACTCTCAAATGGAATGATGTCGGTTAATCAGTCAGGAACAATCTGTCGCCCACGGGCCAAAACTGGAGATTCGCAATGACGAAGAGAGAAATTGTGGTGAGCATCTCGAAGCAAACGAAAATGATTCAAAAAGACGTGGCCGTGATCGTGCAGGCCACATTGGATCATCTCGCCGATGAACTGGCTAAGGGACATACCATCGAATTGCGCAATTTCGGCGTTTTCGAATGCAAAGTTCGTAAAAGCCGCAAGGGACGCAATCCCAAACAGCCTAAAAACGAAGTGGTTATTCCGGAGCGCGTGGTCGTCAAATTCCGAGCCGGCAGAGAGCTTAAGGAAAGAGTCGACACGCTTAATCCCTCAAAAGTGGGTTGAAGGCGTTTTCCCGAGTTTCTCTCGATCCAACCGTGGAATCATAGTTGAATTCAGAAGTTTTCGCTTTTTCACGTATGAGAAGCGATGTGGGTTCGGTGGAGCGGCATTTCGTTTCCACCAAAAAGTTCAAGATTTCCTTTCAGTGTCGATTTCGCGTAAGCGGGTTTCCCCGGTTCAAGTTGACGCCGCGGTTTCCTGAATTTGGAATATGACAAAAACCTGGCGAAAAGGCGTCTCGGCGCCTTTCCGCGCGGACTCCAACTAGAGTTGACAATGGCTACGACATTTCTTCCCCCAGGCACATCCGATATAACGCCGGAGGAGATTCCGCAATGGCGTTTCGTGGAAAACGCCGCTTCCAGAATCTTCCAGCTTTACGGTTATTTGGAGATGCGTACTCCCGTGATGGAGTTCACCGAGCTTTTCCAACGGGGCATTGGAGACGAGACCGACGTGGTCAAGAAGGAGATGTACTCCTTCGAGGACAAGGGGGGCCGCGGTTTGACGTTGCGTCCCGAGGGCACCGCCGGCATAATGCGTTCTTTCGCCGGCACGGATGTGATGAACGGAAACGAGCGGCGGGTCTTCTATATGGGACCTATGTTCCGTGGAGAGAAGCCGGCGGCGGGAAGGAAACGGCAGTTCCATCAGATTGGCGTGGAGAACGCCGGCGGGGTCTCCACCTTGGCGGACGCCGAGTCGATGGCGATGCTCGCGCAATACCTCGATGAAATCGGGATCACCGGATATTCCCTTTTGATAAACACGAGAGGCTCGTTCGAAGACAGAATTGCCGCTGAAGTCTTGTTAAGGGAGAAATTGTCAAAACGCTCCAACGAGCTTTGCGACGATTGTAAAGAACGGTTAGGCCGTAATGTGTGGCGAGTCATAGATTGCAAAAATCCGAATTGCTCGGCCATCGTCGACGAGCTTCCCGACATAACGGATTCATTTTCGGCGGAAAGCCGCTCCTATTTCGAAGAGGTCCGCGGACATCTCGACAAAATGGGTTTGGAATACACCGTGGACTCCAAGCTGGTCCGTGGTCTGGACTACTACGCGCATACGGTTTTCGAGGTTACCCATTCCGGTTTGGGCGCCCAAAACTCGCTGGCTGGCGGCGGGCGTTACGAGGTGCCGGTTCCCGGCTCCAAACGCCCGGTTCCCGGAGTTGGTTTCGCATTGGGAGTCGAACGTCTGCTTATGGCCAGGGAGTCTTTGGGAGCGGAGAATCCTCATCTCCGGAAATTGGATGTCTACATGATTTCCTTGGGCGCGGCCGCGGTCGACGCGAATGTGATCATGTCTATGACCTTGAGAAAGGCCGGGATATCAACAGTCGTCTGCGGCGGAGATAAAAGTATGAAAGGCCAGATGAGGGCGGCCAACCGTCTTTCCGCGAGATTCGCGTTGATCAGAGGCGACCAGGAGCTGGAGCGGGGAGTCGTGGTTTGCAAAAACATGGAAACCTCGGAGCAACGCGAGATTCCCGAGGGAGAGATTCTGGAATTCGATTTCAGGACACGGAGGTGATTGAATGGCTGAAAAAAAGAAAAAATCGTCGAAAAATTCCGGGTCGGAAGATGTGAAAAAGTCCAAAACTGAAAGAGCGGATTCGACTAATCAGCCTGAAAACGACTCCAAAACCAAAAGCGGTTCCGCAAAACCCCGGTCTCGAACTGGTCCCGAACCAAAAGAAACTCCGAAATTCAAAAACCATCCCTATTTCGAACAGAAAAAGCGTCGATCGGAAAAGGTCAAGACTCCCGAGCGTCCATCCACTCAGAATCCTTTCATCAACATCCTGGATCAACATAGAAACCACCAGTTGCGCGTGGCGAAAATCATCGCCGTTTTGATGATATTCATCATTATAGCCTTTGTCGTTGGCATGTTCTATTCCAATTTGAAAAGCCGAAGAAAACAGGCGAAAATAGTGGCCAACATCGAAAAAAGGGTCGCGTTGTACCGTGACAAGGCCAAGAACGGTAGCGTGTACGAACGCAACACGTCGTTGTCGAAAGCCATCGCCACCACATATGTCGGCCAGCTCAAGGATTGGAAACACAAAAACTATTGGATAACCGCGAGAAAAAAACTTTTCGATTCCGTCACGCCGGTGCTGCCCAAACCGCGGAAGAATTTCATCCTTCCATCTCTGGCGCTCGACATGGCTTTCATTCCAAGGGGTACGTTTCGAATGGGGCGCGGGCCGAGTGAAGTCAATGGCGCCGCGTTTGACGAGCTGCCAAAGCATTCCGTCAGATTGGAGTACCATTTCTGGATGGCCAAAACCGAGACGACCAATTTTCAATACCGAATATTCTATCCCGGATACGGAACGCGTCGATGGAACGATTACACCTTCAACCTCCCGTCGCAACCGGCGGTGTTCATCTCCTGGCACTTGGCCAACGAATTTTGCGAAATGCTGACTTGGCGCGAGAAGAAGGCTGGCAGACTGCCGGCGGGTTACATCTATCGTCTGCCGACCGAGGCCGAATGGGAATACGCCTGCAGGGCGGGAGTCAACACCCGGTTCTACTGGGGAAACTCGTTTTCTCCGAACGGCGTCAAATTCGCCAATGTCCTCGACAAGCGAAGCGCCAGGTTCCTCGACTGCGACACCTCCAAGGACGCTCCGGCGAGGGATGGTCATTTCGTTACGGCTCCTGTCGGAAGTTTCAAACCGAACGCCTTCGGACTATACGATATGAGTGGAAATGTATGGGAATGGTGTTTTGACTGGTACAATCCGAAAGCGTACGACGATTTGCCGGAACTGAATCCCGCGCAGACCAAACCGGTTGTGATCGAGCTTGAGATACTGGGAAATTTCGAGAGGAAACGCGTCATAGAAACCACCGCCAGAATAATCAGGGGTGGTGGATGTCTCAGCCCCCCATCCGATTGCCGTTCCGCGACGCGCGACAAGCTCATTCAGGAGAAACGCGATATGGGCGTGGGCTTCCGCGTCGTTCTCGCTCCGAAAATCGAGGACTTGACATCGTCTTCCGAGTAAAAAAAGATCAAATTCAGTACTATCGACATAAGCCGTTTTTGGCTGAAAATTTCCGCTTGAAAAATGGGCGTTCAAATGGACGGAATTACCAAACTCTGGAATTCTTTAGCATCGCCATCTCCGACCCAAACAGGGAAATATCTGAAAAATGAATTTAATAAAAACAAAAGTCTCGGCGGTTGAATGTCGAGGTTACGATCGCGACGTGCTCCGCGCGAAAGTCGCGGAAGTCGTGGAACTCGCCGGCGGCTGGCCCGAATCGATTTTGCGGGCTAAAAAAATACTCCTCAAACCGAATCTGCTCAGCGCGAGACCCCCGGAACAGGCTGTCACCACCCATCCGGAACTCGTAAGGGCCGTCGTCCGCGAGCTTCGCGACGCCACGACCGCAAAAATAGCGCTGGGCGACAGTCCGGCCGGGAGCCCGACCTGGGACAAGCTTTGGACCGAGACTGGTATGAAAAAAATCTCGGAGGAGGAGAATTTCGAACTTATTCAGTTCGAGAATGTGAAAAAACTCGATTCCGCCGGTGGCGACGTCATTCCGGTTTTGAAGGAGCTCGACGATTTCGATGCCGTCGTGTCCCTTCCCAAACTCAAGCCCCACATCCTCACTAAACTGACCGCCGCCGTGAAAAACTCATATGGATTGATTCCGGGGAAGGCGAAAAGCATGTTTCATGGGCAATACCAGGCACCCGTCAAAATGGCGGGATTTCTAGTGGATTGCTACGAACTGCTCAAGCCGGATTTCGTGATAATGGACGGCGTCGTCTGCATGGAGGGCGAGGGGCCGGCGAACGGCTCGCCATACGATTTGGGCATTGTTTTCGCTTCGGCGGACGCGCTGGCGGTCGATTCCCGCGCCTGCCGCGTCTACGGTTACGAATACGGCGAAATACCGCTTTTGGCGATGACCGCCGAAAGAGGTCTAGGGGCCGCGGACGACGCTTCAATCGAGGAGACGGGCGACGCTTGGGACATAGTCAAAGCGGCTTCCCCTAAACGCTCGCATTCAGATTTTCTTCACAAGGTGCCGCAAGGCATGTTCCATCTGCTTACCTATATTTTGAGTTACCGGCCAGCCGTGGACCAGAGGAAATGCGTGAAATGCGGAATGTGCGCTAAAGTCTGCAGCCAGGACGCCATAACCGTGAAAAACGGAAAATACGTCGTTAAAACGGGAAAATGCATTTTATGCATGTGCTGCATGGAATCCTGCGCTTCCCATGCTATATCACTTAAATCCCTCTGGAAACGCGTCATCGGACTCTGATATTAAACCGACGGTCAAGTCAAACAGGTTGGTGTCGCGTTAAAGTAATCTCACTTCATCATCGCCGAGTTCGATCATTCGTGATTTCATCCATGCATGATGTTTGGATATCAACCTTTGAGATTCTTTATCATCGATCAGATTATTGAGTTCATAGGGGTCGTTCGCATTCGGACTTCATCAAGCATTCGCGGCGTGGAAAATGGGAGCCAGTCTTTCGTGGTATTTCTCCAACGCGTCTTCGGGCGGAGCGGGTTTCAAGACTTTCAAAAGCGGCGAATATTCCCGTTCGAAGCCTTCCTCCAAGATCTCCTCCAACTTTGTTTTCAATGATAGCAGCGTTTCATCCGGCAGTTCGGATATGCGGTATTCGAGAAAAAGTTTGTTTCTGCCGGTTTTCAATAGTCTCTCCGCGCCTCCGGCGTCAAATATATTGAGTTTCTCAGTCGCTGAATAGGGGAGATAATCGAACGGTGAGTCGAGGTAGGTGGCAATCAATGATTTCAAATAACTCGCGGGAGTGTTTTTGGAACCGCCAATTGTTGTGAGGCATTCCGGCGTGAGTGAACATATACGCTGGTCGTTTCCGAAAATCATATAGACTTGAAAATTATTGGAGACGACATGCGCGGCGTCGGCGTCCGCAAGCATGGCGCACCAGAAAAGAAAGGGCGGAATCAACTGTTTAGGTAATTTTGATTTCTTGCCGGATGTGAGGACCAAGGTCGCCATCGCCTTTCCCGTGGATTCTCGCCACAAATCGCCAGAAACACCGGAGAGCTCGACCTCGCGTCCGTCGTCGAGCGCCAATCTCAAAGGCGGCAGCGCTATAGTCGGAGTGGAGGCCGGTTCGGCATCGCCGAAAAGAATCGGACCGTCCAATGGGGATAAAGCGGTCAGTGAGGAACGAAAATCGGCGAGGGCGTCCTCGTGTTTGGGGTCGAATATTTTGTTCAGGTCGGTGAAGAGGGGAATGGGTTCGAGAGATTTTCGCAAATTCCTTTCGTATGCGTCCCGCAGACATTCGCTAAAAAGCTTTTCGGAGTAGGCGGGATTTTTGAAATAAAGCTCCGAGGCGTCGGTGAATAACGTGTATTTGCCCAAGGCGTCGATGGAGAAGGGCTCGTTCGCCGCCAACGCGGGATCGTCGCCGTCGTCGATATCAACTCCGTACCGTTTGAGTGTCGCATCCAGAGGATTTTCGAGAAAAGCCTTTAAATCATTCAAGTTGACTTGTTCGATGTTGTTTCTGGTCGAAACGGAGCGAACGCTTCGGGGCATTGGTTTCCGATGGTTTTCGTCGTCGCTGAGAATCCGGGTTGCCGTTTTCGCGAGTTCCGCGATATCGAGATTTTGGGATTCAGTCGCCGCCTTCAAGGCCGCCGCGAGTTTCGCGGGAGCGTTTTCCCGGAGCGCCATTGCCGCTAGTATCCAGTTGGCCGTCGAATAGCTGAAATTGAAATCAAACGGCGAATCATCGGTTGGGGGAATGAAGCATTCAGGCTCGGAACCGATTAAAGGGACGACGCATTCCGGAAATGTTTCAAAACCATCGTCCCCCATTGCTTTAAACTTTTCCGGCACCAATGGAGCCGCATTGCGAGCCACCATCCTGACAACGGATGATGGTGGTGTAATCGTCTCCTTTTTCACGTCGCGGGCCACATAGGACAAGTAGAGTTTTTCCCGGACGCACATGAGGGTTTCGAGAAACAGGTATTTCATGCTTTCAACGCGGTTCACGTCCCCGATTTTCCGTGACCTGAGTCTCAAATCCATCGCGTCGTTTTCCGGCGAGCCCGGGAAACTCGACTCGTCCAGGCCCAGAATGTAGACCAGTTTGAACGGGATGGGACGCATGGGTTGCAGGGTCGCCATTACCACGCCGCCGCTGAGATATCGTCCTCGCCCCGCGGGAATGGATGCCGTTTCCGCGCGGATGAGAGTGCGGACATCGTCGAAATCCAGGATGGTTCCGGCATCGCGCAGTATGGTCAGGCGCTCGAAGGTGGAGACGATAGACGCGCGGACGGACTCCTCCTGCGGAATATCGTCGGGAATGGCGAGAAATTCATCCAGAAAGCTGGTGAATTCGGAGCGCCACTCATCGACGGAGCCGTTGAATGCGGTCAACGCGCGGAAATCGCGGAGACGCTCCAGCACAAGACTAAGTTTTCCGGTCGACTCGGAATCCAGTTTATCCAGGGGGAAGAGCCCGTTCACTTCCTCCAATCCATCGGTCACGCATCCCAGCCGCAACCTTTTCAGTCCATTGGACCAGGAGAAAAGGCCCTCCAACTCCGGAGGTTCGTAGAGTTTGTCCCACCCGCGGAACACGCCGAGAGCCTCGATCGCGTCGAGCCATTTCAGCACTTCGCCGTCGTCGCAAGCAACCGCTTGTTGGAAACAGGGATTGCGGAACAGAGCGAACACGTCGTCCCTCGGGAAATCCTTTTCCAAAACGGCGATGAGCGATTCGATTCCGCGGGCGTAATGGCTCTCCACCGCCGCGTTGGAATCGACCAAGGAGTATGGCACGGGTTTGAATCCGTTTTGGGATTTCGCGTCGAAAACGCTTTTGAGCACCGGCTGATAGCGTTTCATATCGACCACGAGAACCGCGATGTCCGAGAGGCGCAAATCCTGGTTTCGGCTCATATTGAAGAGGATGCTGTCGTGGACGCTCTCCACCTCCCGATGTATTGAGGGGGAGGCGCATATCTGGAGCGAACGCATTTCCGCGGGAGAAATGGTTGGAGAGGACGGGTTCGTTCGAGTCCGCACCGCGTTTTGAACGGCGCGCAGTAGCGAGCCGGATTCCGTCGATTCTTCGGAGGCGTCGATCCAGTGGTTTTCGAAACGCGCGTTGGCGAACGCCGCGTCTTCCTCCAAATCGCTGTATATTTTCAGCATTTCCCTTCCTGGTTTTCCGAATTCCTTCAGTAGCTGGTTCTCCAGTTCGCCGGGAGGCTCCAACTCCTCGAAAATCTCGGTGGAGGCCGAGCCGGAGTCGGGAGCGGAGTTGCGCGACACCCGCGTTTTCCTCAAACGCACCCTCCATTTGTCCTCGGCCGGCGTGGAGACATCCTCCCAGAACTCGGCGCAGACGTTCAGGTGGTAGATAGTCACGTTGATAAGTTGTCCCAGACGGAAGAGAAGGTCGCGGTGTCGGTTTGAAAGCCTGCTCGGAGTGAAGACGCGCAGATGAAAGGGGAACGGTCCGCCGCCGCGTTCGGCGATCTCGTCGCAAACGACATCGGCGTATTGAAACAGCGTGAAGCGGCGATTTTGAGCGGCGAAAGCTATCCCACCTTCCGCGAAAATCGCGTTGTGAAGAAACATTTGAGCTTTTTCCAGACGAATGAGATCGCCGTCGGCGGCGTCCGCGAATCTCGCGGTTCCCCTCGACCACCCCTCGACCATATCCGGGCGATGCATCTCGTATTCGAGAAACCGGGTCGCCATTCGTTCGCACAACTGCCACAGTTTCAGTTTGGAGACTTCGCCGTTCTCCATGAAAAACGCCCGGAACGGCTCCAACTCGTCCTTTGAATCGTCCGACAGCGCCAGCATCACCATTTGCGCGAGCGTTTTGGAATCAAGCCTGACGGGGTCGGTCCGCGATATTCCGGAGGCTTCTCGCAGGCGGGTCAAGACATTCCACAATCCCCCCTCCAAAAACGGGAATTCCACGTTGGCGCAGACCTTGCTTCGCTCCGCGATGGAGATTTTCAAATACTCCGCCATGTTTTTGTTTGGAACGAGAACTTGGAGCGATTCGAAAAGGTCGCCTTTCATTCTTTCATTCCGGAGGTCGTCCGCAAGCAATTCGGCGAGTTTCTCCGCGAAATCGCTGAAAATTATCTTTATGGACACAATGTCGGGCATATTTCGCGAACCCTTGCTTCGATTGTGGACGTTTTGGAGCATCGGTTGGGAATCTACTCCGAAACGATGATATTTCAATGGAAACGTGGAATTATCCCCCGTCGTATGCCGCGGGTGTTTTTGCGCTCATAGCTTGCCCGCCTGTGGAGGGATCGCAAAGTACCGGCGTAGTTTGCGTTCTATGTAGGCGAACAAGCCTTTAGTTTGAAGTGCGGGACCCGGTATTAGCGCAGTTGGGTGGCTGGTTAGTCGTCGGATTCTTCAGACAGTTTTTTAATCGAGTCCCTGATGTCGGCCGCTCGCTCGAACTCCAGCGTCTCCGCAGCTTTCATCATCTCCCGCTCGAGATCGACGATCAAATCAGCGAGTTCCGCGTCCGTCTCCGGAACGGCTTCGCCGGCAACTTTCGCGGTCCAGCGTTTCGACGCTATCGGTCCCACATCGTCCCGTATCTCTTTTTGGATTGTCTTCGGTGTTATCCCGTGTTTCTCGTTGTATTCCATCTGCCGGTCGCGTCTCTCTCGGGAGGTCTCCAGCAGATATCGCATGCTGTCCGTTATGTCGTCGGCGTAGAGAATCACCTTGCCGTTCACGTTTCGCGCGGCGCGGCCGGCCACTTGCACCAGCGAGCGTTTCGACCGCAGAAATCCCTCCTTGTCGGCATCGAGAATAGCGACGAGCGCGACTTCCGGAAGGTCGATTCCCTCCCTCAAAAGATTTATGCCTATCAGGCAGTCGAACGCGCCCTCGCGAAGTTCGCGGAGGGTTCTCACCCTTTGGATGGCGTCGAGTTCCGAATGGATGTATTTCGCCCTTATCCCAAGCTCTTTGAGGTAGTCGGAGAGACGTTCCGCGCTTTTTTTCGTGAGGGTGGTCGCCAAAACGCGCTCGCTTCTTGCGGCGTATTCGCGGACTTCGCGGATCAGGTCGTCGATCTGCCCCGTCAAAGGGCGCACTTCCACCACCGGATCGAGAAGTCCCGTCGGTCTGACGACCTGTTTGACCGCCTCGCCTCCGGAGAGCTCCAGTTCGTAGTCTCCCGGTGTCGCCGAAACGTGAATGGCCGCCCTACCGGTCAGTTCGGTGAACTCCTCGAAAGTAAGCGGACGGTTGTCCAGAGCTGATGGCAGACGGAAGCCGTGCTCGACGAGAGTTTGCTTTCTGCTTTGGTCGGCCTTGTACATAGCTCTCACCTGCGGGATGGATGCGTGGGACTCGTCGATGATGGTTATGAAATCGTCCGGGAAAAAATCTATAAGACAGAACGGGCGGCTGCCCGGAGGTCTTCCCGAGAGATGCCTGGCATAGTTTTCGATGCCGCCGCAGTAGCCTATTTCGCGCATCATCTCGATATCGTACGTCGTTCTTTGGTAGATTCTCTGCGCCTCAACCAGCAAGTTGTTCCTTTCAAAATAGTCCACGCGCTCGCGCATTTCGCGTTCTATGGACACGCAGGCCGTCCGTATTCTCTCGGCGGGCATCACGAAATGGCGGCAGGGGAAGAGAACGGCTTTGGGTTTCGCCTCCAGCTTGTCGCCTGTGAGGGAATCGTGACGCGATATCGATTCGACCTCTTCCCCCCAGAATTCGAACCGGGTGAACTCGTCCTTTTGAGGGGAGAACACGTCCACGGTGTCGCCTCTGACTCGGAATTCCCCGCTTGCCGGCGCGATGTCGTTGCGTTCGTATTGGATTTCCACTAGTGATTTCAGAAAGTCGTTTCTCTTCAGCGCGGCGCCCTTTTCGATGGTAACGCACATAAATTCGTAGTCCTCCGGCGATCCCAAACCGTAGATGCAAGAGACGCTGGCGACTATTATCACATCCCTTCTCTCGATCAGCGCCGCGGTGGCGGAGAGACGATATCGCTCGATGTCCTCGTTGATGCTGGCGTCTTTGGCTATGTAGGTGTCGGTTTGGGGAAGATAGGATTCCGGCAGATAGTAGTCGTAGTAACTTATGAAGAACTCCACCGCGTTCCGCGGAAAGAAGGATTTGAACTCGCTGAACAACTGCGCCGCCAAAGTCTTGTTGTGCGAGAACACCAGCACCGGTCGATCGAATTCCGCTATGACGTTGGCCAGCGTGAAGGTTTTTCCGGAGCCGGTGACACCGAGAAGAGTCTGGTTCATCCGCGAATTCCGCAGACCGTCCACGAGTTCAGCCACCGCTTCCGGTTGGTCCCCGGCCGTTTTGAATTCCGATTCCAAATGAAACATTGAAAAGCCTCTAAAACTCGAATATCGAAATAAGAAGCACGAAACAACTCTTGTAGCTGTTGTCTTAATGAACGCGGAAATAGCAAAAGGCGCCATTTTTCAAATTAGCGTCAGACAATCGACGGGGCCAGCTTCTCCACGGGCACCGGCAAAACCGAGCGGTTTTCTATGGATTGAATAGCGAGTTTCGCGAGATAGGTCGAATTAAATCCGGCGAGCTCGTCGCAAGGCGACGGTGTGTCGTTCAGTATCGCGTCCACGAAGGAGTCCAACATATTACGGTGTCCTTTATCAACTGTCAAGAAGTCGCTTCCGGCTTTGCTGTTCGCGAGATTCGCGACTCGATCGCGGTATTTCGCCATAAATCCCGCGAATCCGCCTTCCTTTCCGACCTCCGGATTGGGGTCGTGCCGCAAATCGAATATCTCCCGATCAAGGTCTGGAACTCCGAAGTATTCGTTTTCGACGAAACAAAGGTTTCTGAACAGTTACAAAATTATTTAGGTTTCGCGGTTATGCTGATCAGACGGCACCCCGTCAGATAGCCGTGAAGCGAGCGCTTGGATGGATTCAACAGCACGAACAGGGGCATCAAAGGCCATAGAAGAATGGATGCCAGAACGAACGCGTACGCCCTCAATGGAAAAGCCTCTCCGTCATGCCCCTTCACTATGAATATGCCCCAGTAACGCATTCCGCACGTTTGAGCGTAAAGCCCCATTGCTATTCCGTAATAGAGCAGCACCACGGCCGAGAACACGGCGAAGAAGGTCAAAAACAATCGATTCAACCGTTCGATCTGCGTTTTTGATGGTACGAAGCGAGGCGGCGGTGGAGGTGGCTCCGCTATCCGCGCTTGCTCTTCATCGGTGGATTTGGACTCATCCTCGACCGCCTTTTCCTCCTCGTTTTTCGTTTTTTTGGCGGCCGCGGCTTCTTCCGCGGCTTCGGCATCCGCGGCATCGGCGTCAACATCGCCTCCGGCGGACAAACCGGCCGCTATTTCCGATTTGGTGTCGAAAGAGAATTCTCCGAAAGCGAAAGTCCCGGCTATAAGGTTCATAATGACGAAAAGAACGATGGCGAAAAGAGTCAGTATGACGGCGTCGACGAGAAAGGAGTTCACGCGTCTGGATAAAGTGGCCGGATTCGGAACATACCTGTTTTTAAATGACGTCGAGACTTCGTTATGCTCCGCCTCCAGCTCGTCTTTTTCTTTTTTCGGAGGCAGGAAGGCTTTGAGCAATTTACCAGCGAAACCGGTTTCCTGCTGCTGAAGCTCCTCCTGTCCCTCGAAGGCTTCGGCCAGAAAATCCAAGTCTCCGGCGAGACTGTATCTTTTCATAAGGGAGTTGCGCACTTTCGTGTCTTTGAAGACGCGTCCGTGCTCAACCCATTTTTTCAACGTTTCCGGATCGATCGGACCGTACTCTTTGCCCTCCTCTCCCAAAATCATATATGTCATAATAGCACTCTCCCTATATCTCCTAAAAGCTCGAATATCGAAATCAGAAGCACGAAACAAATTAGAAACTCGAATGAGTCAAATTCCAAACTTCTCGGGACAAATACTCAGAAAACGCGTGGGAATTCCGATTTTGAACATTTTGATTTTATCCCGCTTCGCGGTTCCGTCGCCACGCTCGAGTAGGTTTCGAGTTTCGATATTCTTATTTTTAGAGGCACGCCATAGGCGCATGGCTGCGAGACCTTTTCGAACAGGGTCTATTTAGTATAGTTTGGCGCGTCCTTGGTCATTGTGACATCATGCGGATGCGCCTCTTTGAGGCCGGCTCCGGTAATTCTCACGAACCGCGCCTTTTCCTGCATATCCGCGATCCTTTTGGCTCCGCAGTAGCCGAGCGAGTACCTGAGACCGCCAATGTATTGATGTACGACGTCGGCGACCTCTCCGCGGTAGAGCACCATCCCCTCGATACCCTGGGGAACAAGTTTGCTCTCTTTATCCACATCCTCCTGTCCGTATCGCTCGCGGCTTCCCTTTCCGGTTTTCATCGCCGAGACGCTGCCCATTCCGCGGTAGACCACGTACATTTTGCCTTGGTGAAGGACCTTCTCGCCGGGGCTCTCCTTCGTTCCGGCGAGCGCCGAGCCCATCATTACCGACGATGCTCCCATAGCCAACGCTTTGGCTATATCTCCGGATTGTTTGACTCCCCCGTCGGCGATGACCGGAACTTTCGGCCCCACCGCTTTGTGAACCTCGTAGATTGCCGTCAACTGTGGAACCCCGACTCCCGCCACGACCCGGGTCGTGCATATCGAACCGGGGCCAATGCCGACTTTCACCGCGTCGGCTCCCGCTTTGACAAGCGCTTTCGCTCCTTCGGCGGTGGCAATGTTGCCGGCTATCACGTCGATTCGGGTTCCATTTTCTTTTTTCATTGCCGCGACCGTCTCTATTACGCCTTTCGAATGACCATGCGCCGTGTCGATCACTACGGCGTCCACGCCGGCGTCGATCAACGCTTTGGCTCTTTCGTCGTCGTACGGCCCGATTGCCGCCGCGACCCGCAACTGGTGATGCTCGTCTCGATTGTAGTCGGGTTCGACGTTTTCTATCAGTGTTTTCACGTCTTGAAAACTGTACAGCCCGACCAAGCGCCCCCGCTTATCCACCAAGGGGAGTTTACCTATCTTGTGTTCCACCATTATTTTGAATGCTTCAATCAGTTGGGTCGATTCCGGAGCGGTGATGAGACTCGACGTCATAATGTCCTTCAACCGCATATTGTAGTCTGTCAGAAATTTAATGTCCCGAGCTGTGACTATTCCGGAGAGAGCGTTATTCGAATCCAAAATGGGGAAACCCGAGAACGAGTACTGTTTGAGCTCTTTTTCCGAGAGCATATCCGTGACGGTTTGTGTTTCGAGAAAGGTGACGGGTGTTTTGATCAAGCCGTTCAGATAGTTTTTAACGTTGCGCACCTCATCGGCTTGTCTGGATATGGAGAGATTCTTGTGGATGACTCCGATACCTCCGAGTCTGGCCATGGAGATGGCCATCGCGCTTTCAGTTACCGTGTCCATCGCGGCGCTTACGAACGGAATATTGAGTTTGATGTTTTTCGAAAGAGAGCTGGAGACAACCGTCTCTCCCGGAAGCAGATCGGAATAAAGAGTCAAAAGCGACACGTCGTCGAAAGTCAAACCCTCGTGAGGAAAAGTCTTCATGAAATCGTCTAAATATTTGTTGCCCATCTAAAGGTCTCCGTGGAAAAAGCGGCACCGCCTCTTGGAAATTCAAGAATCGCGACATATCAATTCATCCGTCGCAATCCGAAGGGCGACAACCCCTTATGGCGACATGCGAATTTTTCAAAGTGGATACGACGCGCCGGCGTCGGAGTCTCAGCGTCGGGGTCGTTTCATCGAGAGAACGACATTCGTAATGAGAATAGCATGTGTTGTTTTGAAAATCAAGCGCTGTTTTTCAGGATGAAAGGCTAAATTTCTCTGTTTTTTCGGAATGGGTTATTCGTGATTCGCAGGGCGGAGCGTCCCTGTCCGCCTATCTTGGTAATTCGTGAGGGTTCCCCAGCCGACCTCGCGTCGGTCGAGTGAACGCTTGTCCCGCTTGCCGTAAAGTGGGGGGAATCCATTTTTCATCTTACCGGCCCATATATCACCACAACTCCCATTTGCCCTCCCCCGCTGATTCAGCGTAAAGACTTCTTCGCCGCCGCCAGCCATTTTTTGTAGCGTTTTTTCGCTTTTCTATGAGGTTTGAACATTGTGAAATGTCCCGGCCAGCCGTGTATCGCGCTTTTCGCTTCGGACAACGTCTCCTCAGATGGCTCCTCGGCGAACGCCCGCATAGCTTTCGCCAAGGTGAGAAAGCTTTTTGCGTAGTCGTTTATTTCGTCCATATTGGAGTCGAACGCGAAAGTGGCGTCGAGCGCGTCGCAAGTCTCCCATTCCTCGGCTATGGCAAACAAATAATACCCCTCGGCCGCGAAAGACACGGTTGGCTGGTCGTGCGGTATTCTCTCGAGCGCCTCTAATACGAGAGCGCGCGCCTCGTCGAATTCCTCGATACCGTGCAGAGACCCGAGGCGTGAGCACAATAAATAAAAATTGACGTATTTGCGATGTTTCCAGTCATCCGTCCAATCAACGCATTTCGCGAATTTCGCGGAATAGTCGTAATGCGCCGCCATGGCGCGCCAAGTCCGTTCGTCGCCGCGCAGGAATTCAACGTGTTTCCTGATGAACAACGCCAGCTGCCAATGAAGAACAAGCTGGTGTCGGTTCTCAATCACGTATCCCAGCAACTCGGTGTCCGGCGGATCCATTTTCAAAGCTTGTCCGCATAGGCGATGCAGTGAGAATCCCGGGATTTCAGCGGATCTGTTGTTGTCGTTTTCGGATATGAAATAGATATTCGCCATATCCAACGCGAGACTCGGACGATACCGCTCTTTTAAAAGCTTCCGCAACTGCTTGAAGTATTTTCTCCGTTTGGAGGACTTTTCCGGCAGATTGTTCCAAAGAAAAACGAAAAGATTCGCTCTGCCGTCGAACTCGAAATCCGCCACTTTGGCGAGCCACTTCTCCAATTCCCTCCATTGGCGCGTCATACAGGCTCCAAGCGCCAATCGATAAATGACGTATGGAGAGGACAGCGCCGGATTGGACTCGATAGCCGCTTCCAACTCCTCGCACGCCTCCTTGAAATATTTGCCGTTGTCGGTCATGCTGTCGAACACGCCGCATAGAGCGGGCGCGAAATTCGGATGTGTTCTCAAAATTTTCCGATAAATCCGTTCCGATTTCTCCAGGTTTTCCGGATCCTCTTGGTGATTTTCAAGAAATTCCGCATATTTGACACCGGTTTCCGGAACATCCGGATATCGTTCGAAAATGTCGCTCAAATGCTTTTCCGCCTCCTTGAATTTTTCGTCTTCCACGTACCAGTCCGCTAGAATTGTGTTGTAGTGGACGGTGTCGCGGGAATTCTCTATTATTCCAAGAAGTTTGCCGTAACCTTTTTCATTTTCTCCCTGATATCTTAGAATTCTCGCTTGCTCGAATTCAAAGGCGGTCGCGTCCAGGCAGATGCCGGCGGCCTCCTCGGCGAGTTTCAGAGCGTCGTCGAGTCGATGCTGTCGTATCAGCACCCAAATTCGTTTAGAGTAGACGTTCTCGTCGCGGGGAGCCAGCTCCAACGCCTTGTCTAGATGTATCAGCGCCTTGTCCAGCTCGGAAACCGCGATCATCGCGTCGGTCGCCGCGAGATACGCGGAAATCTCCCAAGGAAATTTC
Organism: Kiritimatiellota bacterium; assembly: GCA_013151705.1. Taxonomy (GTDB): domain Bacteria; phylum Verrucomicrobiota; class Lentisphaeria; order Victivallales; family JAADHT01; genus JAADHT01. Next base: position 21,645 of record JAADHT010000177.1, read on the forward strand.
TCCAAAATATCTTCCGCGAGTTCCGCGGCCTCCTCCAAGTCGTTGTCGTGGAGCAATAGTTGCAGTTTGGTGTTCAACGGCTCCATTGATCCGGGAGAGCGTTTGATCGTCTCATCGAGCACTTTCATCGCCTCCGGCTTTTTAGCCGCGGATATCAGATACTCGGCTAGAGCGACAACGGCGTTCATGTCGGACGGAGCGAGATCGACGGCTTCGCGGTATTCCGCCTCGGCCTCCTCGTTCCGGTAGAGCTGGTTCAACAAAAACGCCTTGTAGCAGCGCACTTGCGTATAGAGCGGTCGGAGCTTCAATACTTCCTCGAGAATCTCCAACGCTTTTTGGAACTCGCCTCGCACGGCTAAAGCGATGGATTTCCTGTATTGGAATACTTGATCGTACGGGAATTTGGCGATGGCCTCGTCGATTAGGGATTCCGCCTTCTCCCCATCGCTCATGGCGATCAACTCTACCCATACCTGGACTATGTCCGGACGGTGTTCTTTGATGTCGAGAAGTATCAGCTCGACGTATTCGCTCGATAGTATCGTTTCGGCCAAATGCACCACTCCGGACACGCAACCGTCATTTATCACCTGTTTTTCGATCAATGAGGTTATTGTGTTGAAGAGCTCTAGCCTATCCTCTTCCGAATCCGGAGCGCACAGAGTTAGCTGGTGGTAGACGTAGAGGTAGTTCACGTCTATTTCCAAGGCTTTCACGTATTCGTTTTCCGCGCCCTCCTCGTTGTTCCTGGCCAAGGCGATGTCCGCCGCGAGACAATGGGTTTGCGGAGCGGGTGCCGCGAGTTCCGCGGCTTTCAAATGATATTTCTCCGCTTCCTCGATGTTTCCGAGAGAGAGATGGTGGAAGGCTAGTTCCCGCAGCCAACACGTGTCGTACGGGTCCAGTTCCACTATGCGCTCGGCGACGCGTCTGAATATTTCCGGCTGCGGATCTTTCGCTGTCGAGGCTATCGTCGCGAGTTTCGCGATGTTCGATTCTGTGGATGGCTCGGCGAGAAGCTTCTCGAAAAATTCCGCCGAATGATCGTCTCTGGCCCGAAAGACCACGTAGAGCGAGAAGGCTTGTTCGTTTTCCGGAAATTCCGCCACTTCCCTCTCGTAGATTTCCACCGCGTCGCGCCATCTTCCAGATTCCGTGAGAAGGTCGCCCAAAGTCATTCTGTAGGCCGTGGCGGAAATGAACTTTTCCAGATCGTTCACCAAGGCTATCGATTTTTCGACGTCTATGTTGGCGTGGATGCGAGCGAAGTGGATTTTAGCGTCATGGTTCTCGTCGAAACGGTGGTATTGCGAGCGAAGCGTCTCCAACGCCTCGTCGATTTTGTTCATCGCCGACAACGCGTCGGCGAGAGTCACCGCCGGGAGAGCCGTTTTGCCGCCGAGTCGCCTCACTCTGGAGCGTATCGCTTCGAGCGCCTCGTCCTCCCGATGGTTGTCGCGGGCGAAGTCGAACCATTCCTGCCAGAAATGCTCGTGGTACTCCTCCAAAAACGCCGCCGCGCGATAGGCCAGAAACGCCTCGTCCACCCGCGCCGGATTCAATGCCAGTATATGAGCGAGCACGTGCAGGCACATTCCCGAATACGGCGTGTGCCGGACGGCCTTCAACGCTATCCTCTCCGCCCGCGCCAGCTCCCGCGAATCCATCGTCAGGGTGTTCGCGAATTCCTGGAGAAACATCGGGTGCGGAGATTTCGCCCCGTCGCAGATCTCCTCCAGAACCCGCCAGCGTTCAGCCGACTGCTCGTTGAAGTTGAGCGACGACACGTAATGCCATCGGGCCAGTTCGTTTTTCGGGTTCTTTTCAAGCGACTCCCTGAAAAGCCTCAACCTCTCGCCGGAGGCCATGCGATATTCGCAGAGACGAATCCTCGCCGGTAGAGCGGCCGGATGCTCCGGAGGAATCTCATCCGCGAGTTTCGCGGCCGCCTCCAAATCATGCTTTTTCAACGCCGCTTCCAAAGCCACCAGACGGTTGTATCCCTCCTCATCCCGAAGCGACATTCCGGAGAGGCCGCCGGCTTTCGAAGCCGGGGCGAAAACCACGCACATCGGACCGCCGAGCGCCTGCTCCTTCAACATTTCCTCGGCGAGCATTCCGTTGACCACCGGACTGCCCGGCTCCCGAATCAGAAGCTCGCCGGCCAGTTCGTCCAACCCGATGACGGCTTGGCAGTGCTTGTAGTCCACCCCCTCCGTGTAGAGCGCGAATGGAAAACCGGCGCTCAAAAGATTTCGCGCGTCGTCGAAATTGAATGTGAACGGACGGTGTGTCCATCCCTTGGCATTGGCCCATGCGAAAATCTTCTCGTTCGGGGTTCCGTTCGCGCAAACCTTCTCCGCCAGCTCGTCGTGGTCGAGATCCTCACCGAAATACGCGGCGATCGACGCGAGCGTCGCGGGCACGCATGTGTTTT
>JAADHT010000177.1:24101-30552 GCA_013151705.1 Kiritimatiellota bacterium
AGTGGAACGTCCAGGACTATTCGTTCCGCGCCGGGTTGAGCGGCCGCTATGTTCTTCTCGATTATCCTGTGATATTCGCCGCGGAGCTTTTCGAGAGAACTCCGCATGGAGTTGACGTCTCCTTTCACTTGAGCGTGTTTGAATTTAAGCGCGGATATGGATTGAAGCGTCTTCCGGTCGAAATAACGGGCGTAGTCCCTTTCTATCCGCTCCGTCAGAATTTTCGCTTTGTCGTACTCGTTTTTCTCCTGAAGAAAAAAGGAGCGTATCAAAAACGGATAATAGTATTGACAGCCGCCGGCTTCCAAAACATCCATAAGTTCGAAAACCCTGTCGCTCTCCCCGTATTTCCACAGGTGTTGGCAAATGGCGGATATCAACTGCGGTTCCGTCGTTTCTCCGCCCGTGTAACGCTCCAACAGGGAATCGATAAGCGAGGAGGCCGATTCCCTGTCGTCTCGAAGGTCGTCCACCCGCAGAGTGGTTTGAACCAGCCAAGTGGTTTCGGCTTCGAGCGCCTCCGCTTGTTCGAGAATTTCACCCGCCTCGTCGAAGAAATGCAGGTCCGCTGAGAGAAGCGCGGCTGTGCAGAGATGGTATGTGGCGATTTTCGCGTTGTCGTAGTCGCTGTCTATGAATTCTCTCGAGGCGATGTAGGCTTTGAACTTTCCGGACCACTTCATTTTCCAGATGAACTTGTAGAGTGATATCAATTGGTCGTCGGGAAACTTCTTGGTGGCTTCGAGCGTCCGGAAATCAGCCAATCTGTCGTTCCCTAGCCGACTCGCCAGCCGTATGGCAAGCAATGCCTCCGCCCTCGTCTCGGGTTCAGCGTCCCTGGGAACCAATGCGGCGGCATCCAAATATCGATGCGACTTGAAAAGACGCTCCGTTTCCTGAAAATCGAATTCACGGCTCATATCGTGTCGGTTTCCCCTGGATTGGCGTCAACTGAACGGCTATTGGATCGGCGGACTTCGGAAATATAAACTACCACTTCGGGAGTCGAATGCAAGCACATTTTCACGAATACTGGAAGGTATAGCCCCCATCCAACTTGTCCGCCGCAAATTGTGAACATCCGCGTATTAAATGTGAAAAGAACAAATTCCCATACTATTGAATTTCCCGAATCGGAATGTACATTGTCTTTCACGGGGAGAATGGCGAATGGCTTGCCGTGTCGGCGAAAATGCCGGAAAACGCTTCGGGAGCAAAATCAACTAAAAAAGCGGCGAATACCAGATTTCCGATGAATTGCGAAATTTTGTGATAAACGCGGAAAACATTCAAGCGGAGTGGTAAATGAGTGGAAAAACGAAAAAAAACGTGCTGTTCCTCTTCACGGACGATCAAAGATTCGACACCATTCAGGCGTTGGGCAACGATCGGATATCAACACCCAACATAGATGAGTTGGTCGTCAACGGCGCCGCGTTCACCCAGGCGCACATTCCCTGCGGCACCTCCGGAGCCGTCTGCATGCCGAGTCGAGCTATGCTGAACACCGGTAGAACGCTTTTTCATATTGAAGGATCCGGAGAGGAGATTCCCTTGGATCACACTACCATCGGTGAGCATTTGCGGAATAACGGATATCGGACTTTTGGGACGGGCAAGTGGCATAACGGGCGAGAATCCTTCAATAGAAGCTTCAGCGACGGCTCCGAAATTTTTTTAGGCGGCATGGCGGATCACTGGAACGTGCCGGCTTACAACTACGATCCAACCGGGAAATATGACGCTACGAGAGCGCGGGTGCTGAACCCCGCGACGAGCAACGAGGTCGTTGAGCGTCCCTGCGACCACGTGACCGCGGGGAAACACTCAAGTCAAATGGTATGCGACGCCGCGATTGATTTTCTTGAGACCAAGGCTTCTCCCGACCAGCCATTCTATATGTACGTCTCTTTCCTCGCTCCACATGATCCCAGGACGATGCCGAGGGAATTCCTGGATATGTACGATCCGGAGGATATTGAATTGCCGCCTAATTTCATGGGCGGACACTCTTTCGACACCGGCGCGTTGCGTATCAGGGACGAGTTGCTGGCGGGATTCCCTCGTTCTCCCGGGGAGACGAGAAGGCATATCGCCGAATACTACGCGATGATATCCCACTTGGACTTCGAGCTGGGGCGAGTGGTCGCCTCACTGAAAAAAAGCGGAATGTTCGAAGACACCATCATTATCTTGGCTGGAGACAACGGGCTAGCGCTCGGTCAACACGGTTTGTTCGGAAAACAGAACTGCTACGAACACAGTGTGAGGGTTCCATTGATCTTCGCGGGACCGGGAATTCCCGGCGGACGGCGAACGGACGCGTTTGTTTATCTGCTCGACGTTTTCCCAACCATCTGCGCACTGTTGGGTTTGGAGATTCCGGACAGCGTGGAGGGCCTCGATTTGACGAACGCCATGGTCTCTCCCGGAGCGGCGGCGCGGGAAAAACTCTTTTTCGCATATTCCGAATTTCAGAGGGCCGTCAAGACCGGCAAACACAAACTCGTTGAATACGTGGTTGACGGAAAACATAATATGACCCAGCTTTTCGATCTTGAAAAAGATCCCTGGGAACTAACCAATCTGTCTGGCGAACCGGAGTATGCCGGAATTTTGAAAGAGTCGCGCCGCGCTTTAAGGGAGTGCGCGGAGGAGTGGGACGATCCAAAATCTTCCTGGGGAGAGATATTCTGGCGGTCATATTGAAACCGCTATTTTCGCGGATGCGAGTATCCAATGATGAACAAAGATAACGCGAATAAAATGAAAGAAACCATGACATTCAGCGTTTTCGCGGCATTCGTTCTGGTAACGGCTTTCTCGTATCTTGTCAGAGATTCGATTTATGAAAGAGCGGCGGTTGACGAACTCCAGGCGTTTCGCTCGTTCGGCACCCCCAAGGAGCTCAAACCGCTTCCATTCATCGGCGAATCTGCGAAAATCGCATGCGGGGCTTGGCGATTGTCGCGTCCCATCGACCGCCCGGGCGCGGTTGCCGACGGCGATCGGCAAAACGACAATCTTGATGGCGGGGAGTTCCTTTTGGCTCGTCTTCTGTCATACGCGTACATCGCGAAAACGGCGGTTTCGGGAGGTTCCGCGGAACTCGCGACGGCCGAGTCGACGTTTCGGAACGACGAGGAGTTCGCGCAAAATTCATCAAAACGCTTTTTCGTTTCTGGGCGGGCACCCTCTCCGGCTTGGTGTTTCTGTGCGTTTTCATATTGACGCGGGATAGGCGCGCCGCCTTGTTCGGCGGCGGGGCGCATGCGCTGACCCCGGCGGCCGTTTTCGCCCCGGCGCTGTCTCCGACGCCCGCTAATTTCGCGGTTCCGCTTGTGGCGGCCGCTTTCATTTTCGGCGTTTGGAGCGTTCGGCGGCCCGGCTGGCGCAAAACGATCCTTTCGGCCGCGGCGTTCGGCGTAGCCGTCGTGTTTTGGAAGGGCGCTTGGACGCTTTTCTTTTTCTGGGGCGTGGCTGAATTGATAAGATTGGCGGCTGGCGGAAAAATCACTTCGGCTCACAAGCGGCTTTGGCTGGCGTTGAACTCCGCGGCTCTCGCGGCGCTGGCCGCGGTGTCGATGACCCGCGGGATTTCTCTTTTCGACGTGGTGGCGGCGAATCCGTTCATTTTGACCGGACCGGCGGTGTTGGCGGCTCATTGGGTTCCCGCGAAACTCGCGCCGAGCGCTCCGCCGCTTAAAACGCTTTTGATTTTCAGCGTGTTCGTCATCCTTTGGTCACTGGTCGCGGTTTCCGCGGATTCGACGGCGTATTTTGGCGACGCGACGCGTCTTTTGTCGGTCAAGGCGAGCTTTTTCAACGTCAAACCGTCGGATCCAGCGCTTCTAGCGTTTTCCGACCGGCTCCTTTGGAATTACGCGGCTCGCTCCGCCGATGTTTACGCCGTCAGACTGTTTTTTCCCGTTGTTTTTGTTTTTTCGGCCATAGCGGTCCTCTCCGCCGCTGTTTCACAGCGTCTTCGCTTCCGCCTCGCCAAATGGTGCTTTTTGGTTCACCCGATTCCCGTTATGGCACTGGCCGCTTTCGCCGCGTTTCTGTTTTTCGAGGACTGGCATTCTGTTGCCGCCTTTTTCACGTCGGTTTTCGCGGGTTGCGCGTTGTTTTTCTGGTTGCGGAACGCCAAACTCTTGAGGCGACGAGAAGGACTTGCCGTCTTGGCCGCCATGCTGATCGGGCTGACTTTGTGCGCGTTCGCGCAACTCGGCGAGCCGTTCTCTTCCGGAAATATCCTTATATCGACGATAATTTCCTTGCAATTTTTGGGAGTGGCCGCGGCATCCGCCATAATAACGGCCGCCGTCGTCAAACTGGTTTCAAAGATACCAATCGCCAAAACATTCGCCCGTCTGTTTATCGTCGCCTCTGTGATTACAATCATCGTGGTCGAGCTTCAAGTGCAACTTCGCACTCCGCCGTACCGGGTGCAAAATCCGGAAACCGCGGTTCTGCTTGACTGGATGTCGAAAGAGAACGTTGTGAACACCAAATTCTCTTGTCCGCCGGCATTGGCACCGTTGATCGAAACCTACGCCGGAGCGAGAACTCTGCCACCGTCGCGGCCGTGGAAATCGCTGGAAAGCGCGGAGAAATACCGGAAACTTCTCAATTTAACGTATAGTGGAACGGAAGGCGAGCTGGCCGAGTTGTTGGCGGAAAACAAAGTGGAGTATCTGGTTTTCGACTTGGCGGCGGCACTCTCGAAAAGCCTCTTCGGCCCGCGCTATCTCGCCGAAGCGGTGGATATTCCCACGCTGTGCCCGGTGACTTTGATGAGTTCGAGCCAAAAACGCCGCAAACTGAAGCGCTTTTTCGAAATCAGACCGCCGCAAGAGTCTGAATTGTCCCTGAAACGCTTTGTCGTGTTCAAAGTAGTTTCGCGAAGGAATCGAAGCGACGCCATCAAATGGGCGCTGGAATCCGAACGGTTTGCGCGTGAGGGAAACACGTTTATGGCCGCGAGACTCGCGAAAAGCGCGATATTCGCGGACCCGAACTGCGACATCGCCGATATCATGTACAGAAAACTCTATGGAACCCCTCCGCTAATCCGTCTTCGCGGATTTTAGTAGGTCCGTTTTGCCAACCTGTCCCGCCGCGGGGAACAACGGATGATTATCGCGTCTCCTGTACATCTCACCTCCAAGCTTTTCGCACCCAAACCACCGAAAACCTTGGATAATATACATCCAATTCCATAGATAACAACTTGATGCTGAAAATATTCCGACTTTTTTAGCAAGCCCTATTTAAATATAGGTGCGAGGAAAGTGTTTTGGCAAAATAATGAAGGCATCTCGTTTTCAGGTCAGTTCAATGGCGGAAAAACTTGAAAAAACCTATATGCGCGATTATAAATATTAATCGTCAAGGGAACGCCGAATTACCAATAAATTGTCGTCAAATTCATTCAATTTCAGAAAGCCATTCTTTCTTTCTTATGGCAATATTGTCTTTCCCGAATGTCTTTACAACTCTGTAATCACAAAAAATAGCTTCTACTAATCGGACAAAACCCTCATTGTCGAGATTGGCGATAGTTACATTGCATTTTTTGCTGTTTTGAAAAATTATCACTGTGGCTAATGCCACGCCAAAATCTTTAATTAGTGAAGGCTTTATCATTTTATTCACAGCAATCGACGCGGTTATCATACTGACACCTCCATCATAATATTTTTTTTGTATATATACAGGCGCGGCCTTCTATTTTTTCTCTCGCCTGGTCTTCAGTCAAATTCGCCGATGATATACCATTTTGGGCAATTACGACCTTACCCGAAGAAGTAGAGCGACAGGCAACTTGTCTGGTAAGACACCCCTTTTCGCAGCCAATGATATCTCTCATCGCCTGATGAATGATACATAATGGATGGAGTAAAGCTGTTTCTCCCGGATGCTGCTCAAAGTATCTTTGAACTATTTCATGATAAAAGCCGGGAAGTTCTTCTTTTCCTGTTTGAACTAAACTCTCTTTTTTTATAAGATTAATGAGAGAAGCCATGGGACATTCCTTCAATATTCTAAGATCACCGTCTTGGACAGACTCACCCTCAAGCTCTTCCATTGAATTAACCTTTTTAGCCGCGTCATAGGCTTTTTGTATTAAATCTTCAATCAGCTCATCAATATCAACTCCTTCTTGAAGGATGGATCTGATAAAAGCCAAGTTGCATATTTTTTCAAGCTGTGGCATAAGTACTTCTCCCTTTTTTATTTATTCTGAAATAGTCGTTCTTTTTAACTCATAGCATTGAATCATTTTCTTTCTTCCGCGAAAAGTTGTCGCCGTCGACAATTTTTTTACGTTTAAATTTCTGGTGGCTTGAGAATATGTGCTATGTGTAATAAGTATTTCTGTGCCTAATTTTTTATTTAATTCCTCAAGCCTTGCCGCGACATTTACGGTATCGCCCACTGCCGTATA
>JAADHT010000277.1 GCA_013151705.1 Kiritimatiellota bacterium
CAGGCACCATAGTGTCAATTCGGCAAGTTGATATTATCTATGTCGCTTTAATCGCTTTTGCTGAGAATATCTTTGAAGTCGTGTTAACCGAGGAGGATGCGAGGGAGTATCACCCCGGAGATAAAGTGATGATTGCTTGTAAAGCGTTTCAGGCAATAATTAAAAAACTGAAAATCTAAAACAGAAAAAATATGAAAATAACAATCAGAAAAGGGATCATGGAGGATATCGGTGAATTAATCGAACTGCTGTATGAACTCTTTTCTGTTGAACACGATTTTACATTTGATAAAGAAAAGCAATATCAGGGGATACGGCTCATGTTGTCGGATAGCGATCACAGGCGCATATGGGTAGCGGAAAGAGAAGATGGACGGATTGTCGGAATGTGCGCGATACAAGTGCTTATATCAACAGCGGAAGGAGGCGAGGTCGGCTTGATTGAAGATATCGTGGTTACCAAGCATCTGCGTTGTCAGGGCATTGGCCGGCAGCTGCTAAACACCTTGGAGGGGTGGGCGAAGGAAAGAGGTTTGCTGCGATTGCAGTTGCTGACGGACAAAACGAATCTGCCGTCAATCCAATTTTACAAAAAAATGAAATGGCAATCCACTCAACTAGTCTGTATGAGACATTGATCCATTTGAATATATTCGTGTTTAAGCGTGAATACCGCACCAGCTATTTTCGCGGACACCTCCGAACTCCGCGGGATTAATCTCGCGGACTCTACGGCTCGCTCCGGGAGAGATATGCGCGCGGTTGCTGCGCGACGACGCTCCGCTGTTCACTGTTTCAGCATTCACGTAGACTCAAAGTCCAACAAAAAGCGCTTCAAGCGCACTCCTGATTCGGATCCGCCTTGGAACCCTCCGATTGAGCCGTCGGAACGAATGACGCGGTGGCAAGGAAGGAAAAGCGGAAACTGATTACTTCGCAACGCCGTCCCGACGGCTCTAGCGGCGTTTGGCGCACCCGCGAGACTCGCGAGTTCTCCGTACGAGACGGTGGAGCCATAGGGGACTTTTTCGCCGAGGGTCAGCAGGACGCGCCTCTGAAACGGAGTGAGCGTGGATAAATCCAGAGCGTCGATCGGAAGTTCGCGAATCTCGCGGGTGAGATACAGGCGGACAAGCGCGATGAGGCAACGCAAATCATCCGTGGGATCCGCACCCGAAAGCGCGAACTCCGCGGAAGTGGCCTCTCCCGTTCCCAAGACCACCCGCTCAAGGGCGAATTCCGGTTCGGATCGCCAGAGAAACGACACATCCATTTTTTTCATTGTTAAAACGGTTTTATTCATTATATCACACCAATTGAGAGAAAAGTGAGAGCCGGTACAAACAATTGCCCACTCTTTAGACTATTTTCTCTATAACAATTTGTGATTGGATAAACACTATGGGTGACCGGATATTGCCCGGTAAGCAAGGAGGTGCGCGGGGGAACGCAAAGCCCGTTTGGGCAGAAAGCGTTTCTGAAATTCACCCCATTATTCGCCAACTTGTCGGTATTGGGTGTTTTCACGTCGGGATGCCCGGCGTACCCGAAGCATCCGGCGTAGTCCAGTATAGTCAATTTCACCATCCTCAACGACAAAGTCAAGCGACAAGTCAATATTTCCCCATTTTTTTTCATTATCAGTGCTTGAAATCTCAAAAACACTGCGTTATTGTCAATGTTAGCTGGTATGTTTTTTATACCACAACCAAGTTGAATCATATGGCCTCCCTTTGAATTTCAATCCTTCCGTCCTCTTCTGTAATATGGATTATGATGATGAGAAAAATTGAATTGTTTGCGCTGTTCGCTCTAGGATTGTCTGTTTTCGTGGCTAAAGCCGAAACTCAACCGGTGCTGGAATTGAATTTCAAGAAGTACGCGCCATCCGAAACCGAAATCACGGGCGGAAAAATTATCGCGATCCAAAATAAAACCTCATTGATTCCGGATAAAAAAAGAAAAAGCGAATTTCTCATTCCCGAAAACAAAAAGTGGTCTCAACACCACCCGCGTATGCTCCTGACTCCCGCGAGAATCGCGGTGATGAAGGCTAATCTAAAGAAGGGAAGAGGCCCGGAATTACTGAAACGCTTGATAACGCGAGCCGACGCTATGGTGGATCCGGACTCTCCTGAATACCTGAAGGAGCTAATAACCGGACATGATATAGCGAGAGTGATGAAACCCGTGGAACTATGCTTGGCGACAATTCTCACCAGCAATAAAAAATACGCGGAACACGCGGCTAAAATAGTGACGGACTACACCGATAAATCGGGGTATTACGACATGACGCGCCAATTGGTGATGTCGGCCGGACAAGCGAAGCCTATAATGGCGGTGACATTGACATACGACTGGGGATATAAACGGTTCACGCCAGAGCAACGCCGCAAAATCCGCTTGTTCCTTTTAAACATAGCAAAAGGAACCTACACGTTCTACAACGGCGATGTCGCTTTTCAAGCGCGAGGACACGCCTTGAGTGGGTGGAGCGCCAACTGGTCGGCGCTTTCCATGTCTACCCTGGGCAACTCTTCTCTTGCTATTATGGATGAAACCTCGGCACCGGTGAAACTATGGCTCGACTACGCCGCCTTCCGCGCCGCTCAATACGGACTGTTCGCCACGGGAATGGACGGATGCTTTCATGAGACGCCGGGATACCTGGCGTATGGAGCGGGACCGATCATCATGTTCATGGAGGCGCTTCACACCGCAGGTGGAGACGACCTGATAATGGCGACAAACTTCTCGAAGTTCCCTAATTTCCTGCCATACGTGATTTTTCCGAACAGCGGAAAAATAATGCCGTTGAAGTATTCAGCCGCGATGAACGACCTTCACGCCGGTGATTCATATATTATGGCTTTGCTTCGCGAAAAAATCAAAACAAAACAGATGGAATGGGACTGGCAACACATCTACGGAAACACCACTTGGGCGGAAAGCTGGAGTCTTTTCCCCTTAATATGGTTCAAACCGGAAAAAAAGAAATTAACATCTCCGGAACTCCCGTTGGCGAAATGGTTCAAAAGCGAGGGAGTGGTGGCTTACCGCTCCGATTGGACCAAAAACGGCGTCGGCGGAATATTCATGGCGTATCCAGCTCGAATGATGGCGCGCGATCAATGCGACAGAGGGCGGTTCACGCTATACGGGTATCAAGGGCGATGGATAATAGACAACGGGGGGCGAGAACTTCCCCAACACGCATGGCGAGACGCGCGCAACCTGATTACGGTCGACGGCAAAGTTCCAATGCGGAAAACGAGGCTGACGCGTAATTATCATCACGACGCGTTTATGACAAATTTCTGCACCTCCGATACGATAATGACCGCCGCGACCGCTGATTTGACGCAATCGTACCGCTACGCATACACATGGGGCCATGAAAAACGGGCGAACACAAACAAATACGAGGATTCCTTTAAAAACGCCAAGAGAGAAATACTTTTTATGCGAGAGAAACATGCGCCTCAATACCTATTGGTCTACGACACGATCCAACAGGACGACAAAGAACACACGTACACTCTCAATCTGCACACAGCCTCTGAGAATGAGGTGATACTCGATAAAACCCAAGTACTACTCCATCAATATCCAGTCGGATCAACCGAACTCTCATATGTTTCCAGACCCTCGAACGAGGATGGTGCTCAACGTTTCTACTACAGCGGGCATGCAGATGCCGGCTACGCCGAATATAAAATCAAAATACCGGCGGACGGAAACTATGATCTCTACGGGTTTGGACGTCCCGGCGACAAGGTTCCCGGAGGAATGGATTCGTTCTTCATAAAATTTGGCGGCCGTGGAATCAACTGGGGAACCAACGGCCATCCCGTTTACAAATGGTCGAAAATCAACGCGAAACCCTATCAACTCAAAAAAGGTGAAGAGAACCTCACCGTGTTGATCAGGGAATCAGAAGCCAGAGTCGCGAAGTTCGCGCTTTATCCGGTCGACGCCGGCATTCCGCTATTCAACAAGCCGAACAATCCAAAATTGATCATGATCGATGCCGGTAAACCGGATAAATTGGTGAATGGATTCATTATAGGCAAGGAAAAAACAAATGTCAGTGTCGCTGCGGCGGATATGACTCTCCTCCAACTATCTCCGAACACAGGATTCACGGCGAAAGTCTTTCCCGGCTCCGTACTACCTCATCAACGCCTCCAAACTTCAGTCAAAGCCGTCCGCGGCGACTTCTTGAACTTTTTCTATCCTAGCAAACCTGGAATGGAGCAACCTTTATTGAAAACCATCAGCAAAAACAGCCATACAATAACATGGAAAAACTGCGTGGATCTGATCAGCGTCAATATGGAGGGCAAAATCAACTTCGCCGGAATCGACAGCGACGCCGACTTGGTTTTAATCAGAAAACAGGGCGATGCCGTAATCTCTTTTGTAATGCTGAATGGAACGTATCTAAAATTCAACTACAAGGAATTGATACGACTCTCCGGCGGAAAAGGAATCACTGGCTGGAGCGGCGACACATTGGCGGTAAGTGGTCAAAACGTCTATAATTTCATCTTCAACTTCCCGCAACCCGCCAAAGGCATGTTCGATCTAACCTCGGGTAAAAGAGAACTCAAAAACGTGACAGGCAACGCGAAAAAGATAAAGGTGGAAAAAATAAAAAATGGCTGGACCGCAAAAATGCCATTTTTCGGAAACAAGGTGCTGACATGGTAGTGCCTTCAGCGACCTTATTCTCTAGCGGGCGAAGCCACGCATTGTCCTCGTCCCCCGCGACCTCGCATCGTGGAAGCGGATGTTCCCGGAACTCGCAACACCGCGTTTTGCGCGGGGGCACGCACCGTTTTCGCCTCCCGCGACCTTGTGTCGTGGTGACGTATGTTCACAGAGCGCGGAGCCCCGCGTTTTGCGCGGAAGCACGTGGAATCTACGCTTGACGTCTCCCCACGGACCAAGCCCGTGGGTGAGCCCGCGGAGGAGTATGCGCCACCGATGAGTGAGAATAAAGAGCGCCAAATGATATATGGTGCGTTTAGCCCATTGCCTGGGCCACAAAAAAAGGAAGACGAACTATGATGTTGAATTCAATTTTTTCTGACGACATGATGATCCAATGCGACATACCGGTTAAGGTGTGTGGGATTGATACCCCCGGGCAGGCAATCACTGTTGAACTGGCCGATGAAACAGCTGACGCAAATGCGGACACCAAGC
>JAADHT010000258.1 GCA_013151705.1 Kiritimatiellota bacterium
TCGAACGTCGAACGTCGAACGTCGAACATCGAACATCGAATGTCGAATAACGAATCATGAAGTTCGAAGGGAATGCTTCGGAGTTCGGAATACCGAAATGGAAAAACTTGGTGTCTTGGCGTCTTGGCGGTGAAACGGTTAAGGGGAGAGGGAAGGAAGAGGTTGGGAGGAAAAAGAACATCGAATATCGAATATCGAAGTTCGAAGTTTGAAGAGGAGAATGGGGGAAGGGAGAAACCACGTAGACACCAAGGCGCGAAGAATATTTTGATTGAAGTCCTCTGTGGCTTTGTGTTTTAGTGGTTTGTCAATTCTTGGCTGGCTTGGCGTCTTGGCGGTGAGCGGAGCCTGGAGCCCGAGTACCGTTGAGGGAAGACTGAGTTTGGGCACATCGGAGGAGGCGTATGGGATTGATTGATCGATTTTTGTTCGACGATGGGGATTACGAGCTTTTCGAGTTTCTTGATCAGGCTATAGAGAAAAACAAATCGAAAAAATATCTCAAACGCCTTTTCGACCCATATCTGCATCCCCACGGCATCAAAGAGCTGGCGGCACCCCGCGAGGACCGCATAGCCTACGCTATGATCAATCTGCTCGGCTCGCTGGAGGCGGGCAAGGCGACCGATCGTCTGGCGGCGGTTCGCACTCTTCACGCGGAGATTATGAGCGGCGACAAAAGCGCTTTCCGCATCAACACCGCCCGGGTGCTTCTACAGATAATGAAGGAGATCGTCCGTTGTCATGGCGACAAGGAACGTCAGATAGAACTCATTCACGCCTTTAGAACGGCTTTGGGCGGAAGTCCCCGCGCGATCAGGGCGGAGCTGCGGAAGCATCACCTGCTTGAAATGTCGGAGGATTGGAACCAAGTCTCTTTCGACGATCATGTCCACGACGCCAACACCAAAGGCCGCAAGACTCCCTCGCATATGATCATGGACGCCTGGATAAAGGGTATACGCTCGCTTAAAGTCATCTACTACAATCACATTCAGCCAGAAGCCGCCGGAGAGTTGCTTGAGGCCGCCGATATAATGGGGGTCAACGTGCGGATCAGCGTGGAGTTTCCCGCGAGATTCGCGAAACGGTACATCCAGCTGATATGGGCGCCGCGCGGCTTCTCCGGATCGTCGCATTTTCTCGACTATCTCGGTCGCAAACCCGTGCGCAGGTTCATGGAGGCGGGAATAGAACTTTCGGAGTACAACCGGGAATTCACTTTGGCGGTTTTGGACGACTTCAACAAGCGATATTTGCGCAAATTGAACAAACGCGAGTCGCTTTCCATCTCCCCAATCACCCACGGAGAGTTGGAGGATTTCACCGGTGTCGGCGAACTCTCCCTCGTTCATCTGGCGGAACTGATACATTCGAAAATAGCCGCTGAACACGGGGGCGATGGCGAGTCTCCCGCTCCGAACGAGTTGTTCGACGACTATCTGTCGCAAAAAGCCCATCCCGATATCGTCTATCCCGGCGGATTCCCCGGAGGAGAGACGTTGCCGGAACTGCTGACGCTGACTCCGCTCGAATTGGTGGAGCGACTTTCAGCGATATCCACGGGCTATAGACTCACATTGAATTTAAGCGGCGTCTCCGCGGAGGATGTGCTCGACTTGATATGCGATACGTCCGGAGCCATAACGCACCTCGAGACCTTCAACTTGAAAGACCATTTGAACGTCGAGACGTCCAACCGCGCGGAGATCGAGGAGCTGCGAACCGCCATAAACGGGCAAAGCGTCATCAAACTCAAGCGTTTCATTCTCGGTCTTATAGAAAAAGAGGAGAAGTCCAAAGGAGGCGGACGAAAAAAACGTCTCGCCACCTTGACCTCCCATTTGGAGAACATTCCGCGGATCCTCGGCTACTACGCAAAAACTCCGTTGCGCGAGCAGATCGGAAGTGATTCGACCGGAAGAGCGTGGAGCTCGTTCGGAATGGGATTTGCCGCGCTGGACACGCTGCCGCCGCCGGCCCGCCGGCTCGCTCTCCGCGAAACTCGCGAATCGAGAATTCTGCTGCCGCATACGGTTCCGGTCATTCCGAGAAAGACGTATTTCCCCAGAAAAGGCAACGGCAAAACGTTGGACGCTTTTTTCAAAAAACTCCGACGCATTCCATATTTGAACGTGTTCGGCTACACTTCTAAACTGGAATGGGAGAAGGAGGAGGATCCGAATATTCCGACCAGACAGTCGGAAATAATCACTTTGGGAGGAACGAGCTCGAAGACGAACGAGCGTTTGGAACACGGCGACGACGAAACGTTCGCCTCCGTCAAACGCTCCTGGAGAAATTTAAACACCACCACGCAAAATTTTTTGAAGGTGTTTATCGGCTTCATTCCGGCGTTTCTCACGTTTTTCCTGACTAAAAACGACTGGTGGGTGCTCCAATACGGCGGAGCGGTGATATGGTTCGCCATCACGGGGCTCAGAAACATTATTCAATCGGTTTTGGGCGGCGGTGGTGGGCTGCGCGGCTCCTCGCGGCTGTCCTGGAACGATCTGGTGAGCTGGGGTCGCGTCTCCGACTCGTTGATGTTCACCGGTTTTTCCGTGCCTTTACTGGATTATCTGGTTAAAACGATATTGCTCAATCATTGTTTCGGAGTCACGGTCGCCACCAGTCCGATAACGTTATACACCATCATGGCGTTGGCGAACGGCGTTTATATCTTTACCCACAACGTTTTCCGCGGTTTGCCAAGAAGCGCCGCCGTGGGCAATCTTTTCCGCTCGATTCTTTCGATTCCGGTGGCGGTTTTGTTCAACTCTTTGCTAGGAGGACTATTGGGCGCGTATGGCGTGGCGCGGGTGGACGAGATATTGCAGAGATGGGCGGCGGTCATCTCCAAAGCGGCTTCGGACTGTGTGGCGGGAGTGATCGAGGGGGCGGCCGACCGCTTCAACAACATGAAGATCCGCCGCGAGGATTACGCTTTGAAAATGCGGCAGACCTTCGCGACTTTCGCTAGATTGGAGCTTTTGTTTCCAAGGAAGGATGTCTCGAAAATGTTTGAGGACCCGTCGGCGCTGGTCAAGAAACTATCGGAAACCGCCGCCGAACTCAAGGAGATTATGATCGTCAACGCTTTGGATCTGCTTCATTTCTGGATGTACCAACCGAGAGCGCGGGACGCCTTCGAGGAGATACTGGCTTCCCTAACGCCGGACGAGCGAAGCATTCTTCTGCTCTCTCAAAACGTTCTGAAATGTGAAAAAGCGGTCAGTGAAATGTTCGTGGACGGATTGGTGGGCAGAAAATTCTCCGTGCCGCTCGCTTTCTATCTGGAAAGCTCGCCGCGGTACTTGGATGACCTGCGCGAATTAATGCGCCGCCGCCAAGACAACCGGAAACGGTAGCCAGACGATTCGCGTTGAACAATCTGATGTGGATTTGTTCCACGACTTATACCTCTCCACTGTTTGCTTTTAAAACGGCATCGCATTTCAGATTCATCACTTCTCCCACCAAGTGAAAGTCAGCCCCCTGTTCGAAAAGTTTTATCCGCATGCCTCAGGCGCGTAAACCTATGGAGTGACAAGACGGTGGGACAAGCCGGATTTCAAAATTAGGCGCCCAGGCAATTTTCGAGTTGATTATACAGCGCCGCAGGCTTCCCCGACCTCCCTGTCGCTGAAAAGTGAAACGGCGATAACGGAGCAGAAGGCTATGTACAAGACGATATAAAGCGAGGTCCAAGCGATGTAGTCCATCGGGATTTTTTTATTGTTGGCGAGGGCGTCGGCCAGCCAGAAGAACTGCCAATTGGGAATGACCGCGTAGAGTAGGCCTTTTATCGAGACGACACCCGCCGAAGCGCTGAAAAAATAATCGGAGACGAGCCCGGCGAAAAAAAGGATGGAGCTGACGAGCATGTTCGCCACAAGATCGAGTTTGACGGACAGTGTGACCGTTATCGCTCCCATCGCCCATACCGCGAAAAGAATCAACAACAACGCTGGAAGCACTTCGAAATGGAACTGGGGAATTTTTCCTCCCTCCACCGGAATCAAACGCAAGATGAATGTGAGGGCGGTAAGGAGGAAGAGCAACGCGAACGTCGCGGACGAGGCGAATGATTTTCTAGCGGTGAAGTTTCTGAAAGCTCCCCAGAGGCATGCTGCGGCGATTGAGCCATAGAAGAGGTAGAATGTGACGTAATCGAGTCTGAACTGGTCTTTTGCCACCCTGAGCGATATGAGGGTGGCGATATCGCATATGACGACGAAAACCGTCAGAGCCACTAAAATTCCCGACATTTTAGAGAGGACGAAGCTCCATTTCGCCACGGGCTTGGAGAGGAGCAGTAGAACGGTGCCGTTTCTGATCTCCAGCGAAATGGTGCGGCTTGAACAAAGCACAGCCGCCATCAAACCGAAAACGAGAGTTGTGGCCATCGCACTGTCGACCACCAACTTTATCTGCTCCCTGAAAACGAACAGAGAGAGGGAAGGGAACATTCCTATCAGCATGGTCGAGGAGATTAGGAGAACGAAGAATATGGGTTCTCTCAAACATTCCCTGAAAGCGTTTCTCGCGACATGGAAAAAATTCCGCATATTCTATTTAGGGACTACTTTCGTATCGTCGATCAATTTTGGTTCCGAAGAGATTTTCAAGTCGGTCGGTTCGCTGTTTTTCGAATTCGCCTCATCGGTTTCATCCACGATCACCGTTTCATCGACGATCACATCGCCTTTGGGAGTCTCTCCGATTTTATCGGCGGGCTCCAAAGAATCCGCCCATTCCGGACGGTATAACTCGCCGCTTTCGATTTTAGCCTCGTTCGCTTTGTATCTCCTCTCGAGATAAGTGAGACCGAGGAAGGAGGATACCATTGCGGCTATTTTCTCCCATTTCTCATTCTCCACTTTTATCACGGTCTGCTTGGGGTCGATTTTGGCGATGTAGTCTTGCGGCACGTACCTTTTGTCTCCCAACACCAATATCTTGTCCGGACTGAGATATTTTATGAAAGATTGCAGGTCGTCGTCGGGAATAGTCAGAGTCTCGTCTTTTGAAGGGACGAAATATATTTTACCTTCGGCTTTGGCCGGCAACAGCAGTATCGGCTGTTTTGTTTCGATTTGAATCAAATCGGCCATCAGGCGGGGTTTCATATAGTTTCCTATGATGATGAGCGTGTTCACTCTTTTGTCTGGATTCTTGTATGGTCTGGACCAGTTCCAAGAGC
>JAADHT010000210.1 GCA_013151705.1 Kiritimatiellota bacterium
TCGAAATAAGTGTCCACATGGCTACGAGACCTTTTCGAGCAGGGTCTAGTTAGAATATATCTTGAATAACCCGGCGTTTAGTTTTAGTAGAACGTCAATTAATTGTTTGTCGGTTATTTTCGAGGGCGAATCAAACAACTTGTTTTTAAATTTTTAATTACCATCACCGTATTCCCAAGGGTAGCGCGACGCGTCTTCGGTCGCCTCACCACGCCTCCGTGGTGTAAACGACCGCCTGCTGGGCGGCTTCTCTGCAGGCCTGCTGGAATCCTCGGACTTTGGTGACGGCCTGGTCCGCCATAACTTGAAAAGTAGCTGTGCCGACGACCTCCCTGTTGTTGACCAGCAACTTCTCCTTTCCAGGGATGACGACTACGAATTCAAACGTAACCACGACCTGCCACTCGGAAGCTCTGTAGGTCTGTAGATTGTCGCTGGAATCCTCTTGCACGCCTGTGGTCTCGATCTTCGTAACTCTACCGTAAAGGATGCAGTCAGCCTCTTTGAGACCTTTGACTTTGAGGGAATTGTCAAACTGAAACTGCTCGCACAAGGCCTGTCTCATGTAAGCGGAGAGGAATGGAGCTTTCGTATCGTTTTTAACTGGTCCGATGGCGATGGTTTTGATTTGAGGATGCATAAGCGAGCCCATATGGTATCCACACCCACCCAGCGGCACAGTCAAAAAGATGATTGAAACGACGAAAGCCATCATCGACAACGAATGTAATCCACGTCCAATTTCTGGAGATGTGGAAGCGCCACGGATATCCGAGGATTGAATACGACCGCGGGAATCAATTCGCGATTCACGGTGTTGATGGAATGCTTTCATTATGTTCATTGCTGGTCCTTTTTCTTTTTCAGCATCATGACGGCGGCCGCGATAAACAAAACAGCCAAAAGAGCAAGAAGGATATCGAACCAATTTGCTGAATCCGAGCTTCGCCCTTTGTCGGATTCAGCACTGGACTTGGACGATGCCGTTTTCTCCGTCGGAGTTTCGACTCCAGCTCCCTTGTCTTTCTTCTTGTTTTCCTCTTTCTTTTCTTTCAGCCGCGCTTTTTTCTTTTCGGACGCGGCTTTTTTCGCTTTCGCCGCTTTCTCGGCCGTGGCTCGCTTCTCTTTTATTCTTCGATCAGTTTCGGCTTTTATTCTTTTCAATTTAGCGGCGGTCTCGGCTTTCACTTTGGCGGTCTTCTTTTCCACCTCTTTCTTTCCTGCCGCCTGTTCAGCCGCCATTTTAGCCTCGGCGGCCTTCCTTTTCGCCTCCAAACGCTTTCTGGCGACTTCACGCCTCGCCTTCAGTCGGGCGGCGCGGCGTCTTTCGCGTTCGCGTTTCGCGGCTATGGCTTTTTTCCGCGATTGATATTCCCGATCGGCATGCTCGCCGTCGAGATCCACATCGTCCACCGGCAAGAGCCATTTGCCGCCGCTGGCCTCGGGAGTCACTAGAATAACACCTCGCTCTTCGGGCATTGCGGCGATTGGATAGGGATCCGTCCCCTTGACTTTCTCTCGCTTCCTGGGTTTGTAGGTGTCGTCCAGCTTGAGAAGACGCTTTTCCGCCTTGTCGGCGTATTCGTCTTCGGGAAAACGCGACAGAAGATCATGGAAATACCTGACCGCGGCCTCTTTGTTGTCGCGGCTCTCATAGAACTCCGCGAGTTTGAAGAGTCTTTCAGCCCTCACAGCGTCAGTATCCCGTTGAGACTCTTTAAGCCATTGGGTCTCCGGATCGTCGGGATAGAGTTTGAGAGATTCTTTAAGAACGTCCTCAGCCTCCCTCGCATACGCGCCATCGCCGTCTCCGGCTTTGCCGGCGAGCTGAACCAGGGCGTTGGCCAATTCGAATCTGCCGTATTTCGCGGCCTTCGACTTTGGGTGTTGCCGTATGAGTCCGCGGAGAATGGTCAACGACTTCTGATATTCGCCGTTCTCGATGTATATGCGCCCCAATCTCAATTTCAGCGTAGGCGCGAACTTCGCGAAAGGAACCTGCTTGAGAATCGTCTCGTATATCTCGACCGCCCGATTCCGCTCCTTTATCCAAGGCAACCATGTGAGAGTCACGTCGCGGTGCCCTTTCATAAATTTGTTGCCGATAGCGTATTCCTTTTCAACAGTCTTGGCGAAGTCTATTTTGTCGGCGAAACCGGATATCTGTTTCTTCAAACAAAGGAACTCTTTGTATTTGAGGCCAGCTTTACCGAAGGCCTCCGACGCTTTTTGAATGGCGGCGAGTTTGATATCGGGAGAGTCGGCGTAGAGCTCAGCGGCCTGGTAGGCTCTGGCGGCGATCCGAAAATCCCCGGCGACAAAAGCCTTCCGCGCTTTCTCGTTTTCAATTTCAGCTTGATTGTCGTCGGCAAACGTTGAAACACAAAATATCAACGCCAATGAAATGAAAACTGATTGAAGAGCTGAATGTTTTACGAAAAATGTCATATGATGTTCCAACAGACCATAAAAAGAACGCACCCCGGTTCGACGGAAAAAAGCGACGGCGCCGATAAAATCGTCATACGGCGTATCCCCGTTTTCAAATCATGCGTCCGCCCCGGCTAAAAAACGGAATCGTAATCTATATTGCTTTGCGGCAATGTCCAATCTCCAAAGACAAAAAAACGCGTCATTTGACAAATGGAGTGTCGCGGAGTATTCTAATCCTCTCGGAACGCGAATATAATATAATGGAAGAAAACAAATCCGAAATTCAAAAAAATGGAGAAGCCCATGTCCTTGGAACAACACCTTCAACGAATCATTCAGATCAGCTTGGGAACCAGTCCGGAGAACATGCTGAAAACGTCTTTGGAGATATGCACGGAGCTGGCCGGAGGCGACAGCGGCTCGATTCTAGGCGAGGAAGGGCCTGCCTTGCAGTTCTTGTTCTCCGACGTGGAGGAGTTGATCGGAGTCCGGGTGCCGTTCGACAGCATCGCCGGAGTCACCGTCAACCAGAACATGGTGATATACACCTACGCTCCATCCGATAAACGCCACTTCGACGGTATCGACAAGCGTATCGAAAAACAGACAAATTATCTATTGAGCATCCCGATCCCCTCAATCCACTCTTCATCGGCGAATAAAAAGACCGCTAAAAACGCGGGAGCCCTCCAGATTCTTTTCAATGAGAACATTTTTCCGGATTTGGATGTCAAGGCGGGACCGCAGGAATTCATTCTCAACGATTTCAAACAAAGCGACCTCTACTCTGAAAAATTTAAAAACGTATTCTTCCTCCTGCCTATGATCGCATTCGGAATGGAGGTGATGAATCTGCGCCAGACATCGTATCAAGTGATTCACGAGCTCAAAAACAAAATGATATCCAGTCTGTCGTGGATGAACTACCTCAAGGACGATATTCGCGACATCAATTCGGAGGTATTGGAAAACGAAAACGTTTTGGAGGACTTAAGCTTGGCGGAATCGGCTGTGCATGAAGGCGCGGAACTCGCGAAGAACTATCTCCAATTCACGAAAATATACACTCCGATCTTCGAGATTTGCCGTCTAAACGATATCCTCAAGGAGACCGCCGCGTCGAGCAAGGCCCTAGCCGCCGATTTCAACCTCGAGGATTTCTCCGTTGAAACTATCTTTGACGAAAGCATTCAACCCGGCGAGCTAGACGGCGGCAAGCTGAAAATGGCCTTCTACAACCTCTGCAAAAACGCGGTCGAGGCGTTGGCCGAACATAAAATAGAGAATCCGAAGCTCACATTCACGTCGAAATCGGAAGGAGACGCCCTTTTCGTCTCAATCGCCGACAACGGCCCCGGCATGCCACCGGAAATCGCCGAAAACCTGTTTATCCCATTCAAAACGAAAAAAGAGGGCGGTACCGGACTAGGATTGACCATAGCGAAAAAAATAATCGACCTGCACACCGGCACGATAAAATGCTCCACCGGCCCGGACGGCACGAAATTCGAAATCCAACTATAAAAAAACGCAATCGCCTTAAGACCGAACATCGAACTTCACCGTCTTCGGGGGAGATGTTTTTCCGTTTGGCAACGCGACACGATCAAAACATCTCCATTTCGCTGGCAAGTCCATTTCGCCGACTTGTCTCGGCATAACAATGCGAAGACTGGAATGGACTCTAAAACCGTAGCTCGCGCGTCATGCGGAAACACGTCCTTCCGCGCGCGCCCCGAACACCCGCCACCTCCGCGGTCCGCGTCCTCTCTTAAATTCCATATTTTCAGAGCCGCGACGCCTGCAGGGGCCGTTTCGGCGAGACGCCCCCTGCCTTCCTCCCCATTTTCACGCATCCACCTTGAACAACGATATTCAGGCTGTAGATTATCGTTTCTCGTCCCGGAACGACTCGCGGATCATATTGGGAGTTCAAACAATGAAACTTATAGCCGCTTTGGTTCTCTTCTATCCTCTTATCATTCCCGTTTGGAAAAACGGGCCGCTGAACGGCGACAACACGATGACTCCGGAAACCAGACCCTTTCTCACTGAACCGGAAGTGAGAACACAATTCGAATTGTTCAAAGAAATAGCCGATCCGAGCGTTAGAAGCAAAATGGTTTTCGAACTCGTTCGTTCGAACAATCCGGCGGCCGTGCCTTTGATGACGCGCCTCCTGGATTCGGAAAAGGATCCGCTCGTCAAAACGGACTTGCTCAAGGCGATTTTCAATATGCGGAAAATCAAAGCCTGCGGAAAGACAAATACGATCAAACGTTTTTTGAATGATCCACATCCGAGTAGCAGAGCATACGCCGCCGCCTTGATGGTGGACAACTCATTCGATCTCGACTCCGTTCTCGCAGCCTTGAGAAAAGAGAAAAGCAAATTCGTAATCACTCTAGCCTTCAAGGAACTCCTTCTGACACCAGACGCTCCAGCGGAGAATCAACTTCTGGAACTCCTTGAATCGGACGATCCGCTTTTGGCCGGCGAAACGGCGGGCGTTCTCGCCGCCAGCTCGAAAAATCCGGATGAAATCCAAGCGCTCGCGAAAATAGCGGAAGACCAACGTTTGACGGTTCGCTCCGAATTGGCCGCGAGTCTCGCGAAGAGGAAGTACGGCGGACTGAGCCTGCTCTCGACTCTCGCCAAAGACGAAAACTCGTCGGTTCGAGCGTTCGTCGCGTCCTCGACTCCAAATGCGAAACGTCTGTCGCTCTACCTTGAATTGTCCAAAGACATCGATTGGGAGGTTGAGGTTCGCCGACTCGCCGCCATATCCCTTGGGCTTCTCGACGACCCGAAATCGATAGCGTCTCTTCGAAAAGCCATCGCCGACACCTCCGCTCCCGTACGGAAAGCCGCCGAAACCTCGCTCATAGCGCTATCTCCATCCGAAAAAGTGCTGAACGGCATAATCGCCAACGAGCTCGCTGAGAAAACCTCGCGGGCGGCGGCCGTAACGGTGCTCGGATCTTTAAAATTCGCTCCGGCCGCTCCCGAAATACTGAAAATCCTCGCGGAATCCAAAAACGATGATGTGACACTCCGCTCGATCAAGGCTTTGGGACAACTGAAGTACAACAAGGCCCGCGCCAAGGTGATGAAACGCGCGGAATCCCGGAATCCGTCGATAAGAAGCGCCGTGGCGAAGACTCTCGGCGTTTTCGCGGAAAAAAAGTCGTTCAACACGCTTCTGAAATTGAGCGACGACAAAACAGCGACGGTCGCCACCGAAGCGGTGAAGGCGATGGGCGTGACAAAATCGTCGTTTTTCAACACGCGCCTTCTTCGAGCCTTGAAACAAATGCGATCATCGGCCGAAATCCGCTCCAACGCCTGCTGGAGCATAGCCAAAACAGGAAACACCCCCGCCGCCGCGCTCGCTCAACTCGAAAGACTCGCTCTAGAACAAGTCATACCGGCTATGGAAATGATGGAGTACGACAGCGATTTCGTCAGAATATCCGCCGTCCTGGCGTTGGTGGACCTCGGAGCGAAATCACCGGCCGCCAAGGAGAAAGCCGCTCGGGCACTTGAAAAGCTGACGTCTGAATCGGCGGCGGGAGAATTCGAGGCGGAGATCGCCGGAGACACCTTGAAGGAATTCGCCAGGCAGGCCAAACTCTATATGAACGGCGAGAAAAAGATACCCCAAACCCCATATCCCACAACGAAGCCGACTTTGACGGCTACGAGGATGAAATGACGCGTCGATCGCTCATTGGAAACGTTCCCGTCGGCGGCGGCGCGCCGGTCTCCGTCCAATCGATGACCAACACCCACACGGATGATCCCGCGGCCACCCTGGCGCAGCTTCGACGACTCGCCGCCGCCGGATGCGACGTCGCGAGACTCGCGGTTCCAGACACTAAAGCCCTCGCCGCTCTGCCGGACATCATCAAAGAGTCCCCCATCCCCCTCGTCGCGGACATCCATTTCGACCACCGACTCGCGCTCGGCGCGATTTCCGCGGGAATCCAAGCGGTGCGGATAAACCCCGGCAACATCGATTCCGAAAAAAAAATCGAGGAGGTCGCGAAAGCCGCGGGAGAGGCGGACGTACCAATACGCGTCGGAGCGAACTCAGGAAGCCTTCCCGCGAATCTCGCGAAAAAAGCCCGCGCCTCCAACGAGGCTATGGCCATTGCGCTGGTCGAGGCCGCCGAGAAACAGTGCGCGCTCTTCGAACGTTTTGGTTTCAAAAATTTAAAAGTATCTCTCAAATCCTCCCGCGTCCCCGCGATGATCCTGGCGAACAGGATTTTCTCGGAGAAACACGACCATCCGCTCCATCTCGGAGTGACCGAAGCCGGCACGATCAAGCGCGGCATCATCAAATCGGCAATCGGCATCGGCGCGCTTCTCGCGGACGACATAGGAGACACCATACGAGTAAGCCTCACCGCCGACCCCGTCGAGGAGGTCACCGCGGGAATCGCTATTCTCGAAAGTCTTGGACTCCGAACGCCAAATCCGGAAATAATCTCATGCCCGACCTGCGGCCGAACCGAAATAGACCTCATGGAACTCGCCGAAAGACTCGAACGGGAAATAGAGCGAATGAAGGAACGGGGCGAGAAGGTCGCCGCCGCGAAAATCGCGGTCATGGGATGCGTCGTGAACGGTCCTGGCGAGGCGGCCGACGCCGACATCGGCATCGCCGGATCGAAAAACGGCAAAGCAACGCTTTTCAAACATGGCGAGACAATAGGCGTGTTCCCCCAGGAAGAAGCGTTCCAACGCCTCCTCTCCGAAATCCGCGGCAAGTAGGGCGGAGCGTCCCCGCCCGCCCATTATTCCACCCGGGATAGGCGAACCACAGAGACAAAGGAAATTTAAAACAAATCCGCCAAGTCTCCTTGACAAAGACCTTCTCATGGAAGACACAAAGGCACGGAGATAAAATATAGGAGTTTGGGTTTTATTAGTCGCGCGGTTTCGCGCTCTGAATAACCAAGGTGTCGAGATAGCCTTCGACTTTAGCGGTGGAATAGCTGTGTATCCACAAAATAGCGGGTTTCGTCCCATTGGGAACGTTGAACTCGAAGTTGAAGCTCTCTCCGCAAATTCTCAGGCCTTGTTGTTTCCATAGTGAAACTGCATCCACAACTTGAGTATCAACTTGCCAATAATAACATATATCATCATCATCTATAGACGT
>JAADHT010000058.1:0-2926 GCA_013151705.1 Kiritimatiellota bacterium
ATAGCAGGCCCGTGCAGCGTGGAATCCGAATCGCAGATGATGAAGACGGCAATGGCGTTGAAAGACGCCCCCGTCGATATACTGCGGGGCGGAATATGGAAACCGCGCACGCGCCCGAACGCCTTCGCGGGAGTTGGAAACAAAGGGCTCTCATGGCTGAAAAAGGCGGGCGAAGCCATAGGAAAACCCGTTGGAACGGAAGTCGCTACGCCCATGCATGTGGAGTTGGCGTTGAGCCACGAAATAGACATCCTGTGGATAGGAGCCCGCACCACCGCCAATCCGTTTTCCGTCCAAGCCATCGCGGACGCGTTGAAAGGAGTCGATATACCGGTAATGATCAAAAATCCGGTCAGCCCCGACATCGGTCTGTGGTTAGGTGCGTTAGAGCGACTAAACAAGGTCGGAGTGAAACGTTTGGCCACCATACACCGCGGATTTTCCCTCGTGGACAGCAGACCTTACAGGAATCAGCCCACGTGGCGGATCCCGATTGAGATGAAACGGAAAGTTCCCGAAATTCCGATGATCTGCGACCCCAGCCACATCTGCGGCAATAGATCCCTTTTGGCGGCAGTCGCCCAAGAAGCGGTCGATCTGCTTTTCGACGGTTTGATGATCGAAGTGCATAACGATCCCAACTCCGCGATGAGCGATAAAGAGCAGCAGCTCACTCCAGCCGGATACGTTAAACTCGTCAATGGCATCAATTTCAAAACCGAGACTACCGACAACGACGAGTTTCTGAAAAAGATCACCCAACTGCGCGGAGAGATAAACAAGCTGGATTCCACATTCATCGAGCTTCTCGGCCAGCGTATGACATTGTCGGAGGAGATCGGAATCTGTAAAAAGGAGAACAACGTGTCGGTTCTCCAACCGAGCCGCTGGGCTGAAATCCTGGAGACCAGGGTCGCGCAGGGAAAGACCAAAAACCTTTCGGAGGATTTCGTCACTAAACTCTATCAGTTGATGCACGAGGAATCCATCAGGCACCAGGAAGATGTATGAAAATCAGACTGATATTCTTCTCCCCCTACGGGAACCACCAGACGGTTCGGCCGCGAACTTCGCGAATCACTTAAGTCGGTAATGCCGGAAAACGCCACAGAGCGACTCTCTCCGCCGGACAACCGTCCATACGTCAAACGGAAAATCATTCCGGCGACGCCCCCCTACAACCAACGTTGTATGTTGGAAGCCCCCCCGAGACGAAGTCTCAATGCGCCGAGGCATGCGAACTCCGAATAAGGGAGTAGGGCCGTTTTGGCGAAACGGACCTACTCTCTTGGCGGCTTGGCGGTCAAATAACAATGCGGGAATTAGAATTACTATGAAGCCGGAGCGATGTCGCCGGCGATGATCGCGCGTTCCGATCCGTCCGGCTTCTTGAGGATAAGAGCGCCGTCGCGTCGCAGCCCTGCTACTTTGCCGGCCACGCTTTCTCCGTTCTCCGAAACAACCTCCACGGTGGTTCCGATCAACGCGTTTTCCGCGACCCAAGCCGCGAAAATCGCGTCGGAGTCCGATTCCGCCGTCTTTCTGTGATATGAAAGCCTTTCAAGAAGAAATTCCGCGAATTCCGCGGGTTCGACCTTCCGCCCCGTCTCGGAGAATACGGATGCCGCCGGACGGCCAATCTCCGCGAGTTGCCCGGATGTCATATTCAAGTTCACGCCGATGCCGACCGCCACGCCGTCAATGGCGTTGGACGCTTCGCCCGAATGGGTTTGAGCCAACAGACCGGCTATTTTCCGGAATCCGCGAAGTTCGCGGATTCTTCCGTGGAAATCGCGGACTATCTCCGGAGCGGCTCCTCCCGACTGTTCGTCTCCGCGCGCAACCACCTCGTTCCTGTGCCCCGTCCCCTCTTTCCCCGGAACCGGTCCGCGGCAGATGTCGTTGGGCCATTTCAGCCACAATTCCATATCCGGAGCAAATTGTCTCAGCACGTCCAACGCGGCGAGTCCGCCTATCAACATAGCGTCGCCGACGGGAAACGCGGGACGTTTCAGAATGTATGTGGCATAGAGGTTCACTCCCCGCGGAGAAAGCCAACTCCGGCCGCGCCTTCCAATCCCAGCCGTTTGCGCGTCGGCGGTCAACAGCGTGCCGTCCGCGAACTCCGCGAACCGCCTCAACGCCAGCGCGTTCGTCGAATCAATTATATCTATGTGTTCAATCATTTGTCTTGATTCCGCATGGCAACATCAAGGGAAGAATTATCAACACTCGCATTTCGAGAACCGATTCTTCAGTCCAGCTCCACATTCCGCGCATATTGGATTTTCCAGTTTTTCCAAATTTTCCATGTCGAACAATTTGTTGTTAAATCGCTGTCTCCACGACTTCTTGCTATAAAGTGCAACGAAAACGCCTCTTTCTTACCTTGAATATTGGAAATTCAAAATTGAAGATTCTCGCCCTTTTGCTAGTGAGATTGGCTCCTAGTGTTAATATCCGGAGACTTCCGCCTTGACGGAAACGCAGAAATGGTTTTGAAACAGATCGCGTTTGCGTTTCATCGAAAGCAGCTCGAGCGAAAGATCCTTTCTGGACGAAAGACGCAACGTCACGCTTTTATCCCTCAAATCCACTCCTTCAAGCTCCACCCTGGCGTCATGCGATCTATCGAGTGCGTCGGCGACCCTGAGTATGGCGGCCAGCGCGGAAACCGTCATCTGCTCCGTTCCTGAGAGGCTGGCGTATTCCAAATGGCTTTTTTTGGGAAGCGCCTTTCTGTGGTATCTGGCGATAATGGCGATCAGACACAACTCCCATTCGGAAATTCCGGGCATCTGAGAGTTCAACACGAGATAGTGCGAATGCTTGTGGTGCTGTCGGGTGTCGACGAACTGTCCGATGTCGTGCAAAATGGCGGCGACCCCCAGCAGTCGCCGCTCCCTCGCTCCGAGTTGGTGCAACT
>JAADHT010000058.1:2968-8141 GCA_013151705.1 Kiritimatiellota bacterium
ATGATCTTGGTCAAAACGGAATTTGCGACCTATCACCCTGGCGGCGGCTAGAATGTCCTCGTCGAAGAGATCAGGTTGTCCGGCTTTCTCACGGAGCATGTTGCCTAGAACGACACTACGAGTGTCGGCGACCACCACGGTTACCTTGTCGGATTTCGAATGCTTCAACAGATTGTCGATGAAAAGGCAACAAGGCTCCAATCCGGTGGCGTAGTAGTCGGAGATACCATATCTCTCCGCGATTTCCGCAGGTGATTTGTTTGTTATCCGGGCCTCAATCTGTTTGAGTTGTTTTTTGCCGATCGACGCGAAATTCGCGACTTTGCGTGCCGAATGCGATATTTTCAGAATACTTCTGGCGTTGCCGCCGGTCACGATAAGCGTGTCCGCGCCGTCCTGGTCGTCCACCAGACGCGAAACAGTCTCCACCAGATTGGCGGTGAAA
Organism: Kiritimatiellota bacterium; assembly: GCA_013151705.1. Classification (GTDB taxonomy): domain Bacteria; phylum Verrucomicrobiota; class Lentisphaeria; order Victivallales; family JAADHT01; genus JAADHT01. Next base: position 3,414 of record JAADHT010000058.1, read on the forward strand.
TCATCCATCGCCTGGTGGACGTCGAATTTTCCGGTGTGGGCCTGCTCGATGATCTCGCGCAGCCGCAATGTACCGAAGTTGAGCGACAGCATGTTCGTGAGAAGCCCGTCGTCCGACAAAAAAAATTGGCTCGCTCCGGTACCGATGTTGCAGACGACCACTTTGCGGGAATTGAGTTTCAAACGCCCCTCTAGACGCTCCTTCACCGACAGATGGGTCAGCTTCACCTCCTCGGCGGCTTCGAGAACCTTCAATCTCAAACCGGAAACCCGCTCGATGCGATCGATGAACACGTCTCTATTGGCGGCCTCCCTTACCGCGCTTGTCGCGAAGGCGGCATAATCCGAAACGGCGCACTCCCGCATTTTCACCGCGAATCCCGCGAGAATTCCGGCCGCCTCGCGGATGCTTTCCGGTAAGATGAATCCTTTCACGAAGACATCGCCTCCGAGAAGGAGCGGAATAGAGAGATTCTCGAGTGTTGAAATCTCGCCGTTCGAATGCTGGTATATTCCAAGTCTGGCGGCATGGGCGCCAACATCGACTACCCCATACACCCCGTCCAATTCACTTGTTTTGCGCCTACGTTTGTTCATATACAATCATATCCTATCAATGTTTGAATCCATGGAAAACTATCTCAACACGGTCTCCGCGCCTTTTCCAAATATCCCGAGTTTATAGATCAACAACAGTCCGATCGCAATGGCGTTATGCGCGGAATGGAAAAGCATGCAGGAGAAAATGGATTTCGTTTTAACGTAAAGGGTCTGCAGGACGATTCCCAACGAAAAAAGTACGAGAAACGACACCGCGTTCAAATGGAAGACCGCGAAGATGAAAGAGGTGGCGAACAATGCGCCCAACACTCCCCAACGCCGCGCGAGATAATTGAAAATGACGCCCCGAAAAACGATTTCCTCGACAATTGGAGCGACCACGACCGCGGCGAATGCAACTACACAGAAAACGCTCCAATCGGATTCCAGCAGGAACTTTTGCAAGGCTTGGGACAGCTTAAGCATGGCGTCCATCGTATCCGGCGCCATCGGTTTCAGAAGCTCCACAAGCGACAACGATAAAAAAGAGAATACGGCGAAGGGAACGAATAGGCACAGCTCCAAGCCGACGGCCAATGGAATGAACCATTTGCGCCAATTGACGAATGCGCCGACTCGGAGAAAATCCGAGGTCTTACCGAACAAAACGGCCGTCCCGACCACCCCGAACAGCATGAACAGTTGTGACGCAAAAACCTGATTCACCGTCAGAAACAGTTTACCGCACCCCAAAGCGACGAACAATGCGGTGGATCGGATGATGTAGAATTGCCCGAAAACGTATGTCACCGGCACGGAGGCGGCGGCGACTGCTATCCAGAAATCACCTCCGCCTTTGGATTCGCCAAATTCTGTTTTGCTATTATCCAAATCTTTCAACTAAAAAATATCCCTTTCCCGCATCTTTTCAGCGAAAAAATATCCTCAACGGAAATTCAGAGCCTGATTTTATCGCTCATTCGCGCTCGAACCTGTCGCAGTCGTCCATCGGCGCCACCTTCTTGTCCAAAAGAGAGCAGCGATCCATAAACGGATGCGATATGTAGTGTTTGCAGTCGCGGCAGAAACGCCTCTCATCCTCAGCCGCATCCAGCGTCGGTCTCTCCACCTCATCCACACCGAGAGCGGCGGCCAACGAGGAAGTGGGACGCGATCCGCCGTCGCCTCCGTCCTTGCCCGCGTCTCTATTCCCGTCTCCATCCAAATCCGCGAGTTTCGCGCCGCAAACCGCGCAGACAAGTATGTCTCCCAGCTTTGTCCAACCATCCATCAGAGTCTTTTTCGACGCGAACGAATCCTTTCCGCAATGCGGACAAATCACCTCGTCACCCGGTTTCATTCCAACACTCCTTCATAACATAGCGACAACAAAAGCGGCGGCACACTCGAAATAAGTGTCCACATGGCTGCGAGACCTGTTCGAATAGGGTCAAGAGCCTGTTCGAAAAGGGTCCACCAAATCAATATTGACGTTGCAGTCCAATGACTTTCCCCATTATTTCGAGTTCCTCTATCGGAAGTGCCAGCGACTCGAACTCCGTATTCGCCGGCCGTAGCTCCAATTTGACGTCTTTCGCCGGATAATAGCTTCTCAACAGCGTTTCGCCGCCAACCAGCGCCACCACGACATCCCCGCGTCTTATCGAATGTGTTTCCCGCACTATCACGACATCCGCGTCAAAAATTCCCAAACCGCTCATCGCGTCTCCGACAACCCTCAAAGCGAACAGATGGTTCACATCGCCACCAAGAAAAGTCGAGTCGAACGTTATCGTTCCCTCACGGTTTTGAGAGGAATCCGACCGTTTTCCCGCCTCGAGTTTTTTGAAGAGGGGAATTTCGACCACGGGCAGTTTCCGGCGTTCTAGAATCGCCACTTTCCTCGACAACGCAATACTGCGCGCCTTCGAGCTTCTTGTTATGAATCCTTTTTTCTGCAACGCCTTGAGATGGGCGAAAACCGTCGAGGTTTTTATCCCGAAATGATCAGCGATTTCGTACACTGTCGGCGCCATCCCCTCCGTGACGCTGAATCGTTCGATGAAATGAATGAAATCCTTCTGCCTGGCCGTTAGTCCTTTCATACACACTCCCTGATAACGTAATGATTCAACGGATAAACAGTGGAACATACTATTGAAAATGAGTGCTTTCAAACACGGTCGGCAAATATTGCGAGATTTATCCAGGGCGTCGCAACCGCAATCAATTTGGTAAGGGAATCTTTAATGTTCCTAAATTCGAACATCGAACGTTCAACTTAAAACGTCGCGTTGATGGCGAATCCGACGGATGCCAAGCCGTTGGAACGCCACCGCGGGAGGGGCTGAATTCCCGAAATGCTTCTTGTCAAAGTGAAGTTTTAACGTATACACAGTACTATCGCATTGCTCTGTTATTCGCATTCTCTGATCCGCTATTTTATGGCTGTAATTGAAAAATGAGTGAAAAAACTTTTCAAAGGAATTATTTTGGACACGCCTCTCAGGCATGGTATGATTAAAGACATCATGCCGGACCAGTGCTCCTTATCTGTTACCCTGTATGATATCACAATCTTTTTAAAGCCTGTCTCCAGCAGTAGTTTTTTCAGTTTGACGGGATTGATTCCCGGAGACTGCGAATTGTGATATTCCGCGAGTTCCGCGAGATCGGAACCGAATCCTGGCTTATTTCGGTAGCGAAGCCTGTAGACGATATGATAAAAACGGTTGAGAAAATAATTCGGATCATGATCCGTGTAGAGCGTCCCTCCATCTCTCAAAACCCTGAAACACTCCTGAAACAATTTTTCATGCGTCAGAAGATGATGCAGCATGGCATAACAAGAGACGCAGTTGAAGCTGTCATTTTGAAACGGCAGATATTCCGCGTCCGCGGCGACAAGACAAGTGCGCGGAAACTCCTCTTTTATGGCGCGCAGCATATTTTCGCCGATATCCACAGCATAACATTCATCAAAAATCCCCTCACCTATACGGAGAAGGTTGCCGGAGCCCGTGGCGACATCAAGATACCGCCCTTTTCCCGAGCGCTCGGCAGCGGTTTTCAGCACAGCGACGCAAGCGGATCTTCGAGCGTCATTGAAGATACTCTCGTTCATATTATACTTTTCGGGAGACATATTATTGTACACCTCCCTGTTCGCGTCTTTAATTTTCCGCGCCAAACTTTTCATGTTGATCCCAATGTGTTGAGATTTTCAAAAGACACCTTAACCCTAATCCGTGAAAAAAACGCCTTTTTTCTCGGATGGAACGCGAAATCTCGTTGATTATTAGTAAATTAGGATGTCCGCACATCCTTTTTCACAGCGAACCAACGAGGTTAAAATGAACTACAAGATAGAACGTGGCAACGAGAAAATCAACTCGTCGGGAGGAATTTCTCTGGCGGGAGACATTTTGAACAATTCGAACATGATCGAATTCCACCACACGCGGGACACGGCCGAGCATGCGTTCCGTTGTTTCGAGTACGTCAGGGTGCGTACCCGCGAAATTCGCGGAGCGCTTTGACAAACAGCCACTCAACTGTTAAAGTGGAGTTCCTGGGTTTCACCATCGGGTTAGGGGGGAGGAGGGAGCTTGGTTTATTAATCCGACTGCGAAACGTATGACTTGTCCGTCGGAATGCCAACAGGACACTTGACGTCAAATATAAAGCCCCCGTTAACAAGTAAGGAGAAAACGGTGAGGATCGAAGAAAAACATATCGACAGCATAGCTTTAATGCATATTCAGCCGATTCTCGAACCGGACTCATCTTTGCGCTCAACCGCGGCATACCGTTTTTTTCGGGACAAGATAAAGCTTTTTCTGGAATTCGACCCTAATTCGGTGATTCTGACCTGCTACAATGACGATTTAATATCCGGAGTGCTTGTGTATACGCGCGACGAGCGGGCTTTCAATAGATTCTGCGCACCCACGCATTGGCGATTCTGGGAACGGGCGCTCAAAACACTGACCGGATATTATGGATTCTCGTTCGCGAAATTCGCGAAAGCGGCGTTGTCGATGCTTGGGAGTGGCGGGGGAAAATTGAATTCCAACACCGACTCGTTGGATGATGGCGTGTACGGGAAAATTTGGGTGTTGATAGTCGCTGAGGAGGAGCGGGGAAAGGGTATAGCGGGGAAGTTGCTGAATCAATGCGTGGACGCTGT
>JAADHT010000028.1 GCA_013151705.1 Kiritimatiellota bacterium
GTCGAACGCCGCCTTTATCTTTATCTCCGGCAGATTGAGTGAGAATGCGCCCGCGCGTTCTCTGCGCGCCCGGTTGGCGTCCGCGATTTCCGCGAGTCTCGCGAAAGGCTCCTCTTCGGCTCTCCGCTCGGCCTCCTCGTAGGAGATCATCTCCGCGGAGATGACGCTCAATTCCACGCGTTCGCATTTCGGAGCGCCGTCGGTTGGATCCATCGTTATTTGAAATGATATTGCCGGTGATTGCTCGTCCAAACCCAACGCGAAGCGGCGGGTTATGTCGTCGGGAAGCATTTTCACCATTTTTTCGGGCAGATAGGCGTTGGAGCCTCGGTCGCGGGCCTCCAAATCCATTGGCGAGCCGGGAATCACGACCGCCGCGGGATCCGCGACGTGCACCCAGATGGAATCTCCGTCCACGCTTATCGCGTCGTCCGGATCGCGACATCCGTCGTCGTCAATCGCGAAACTCGCGAGCCGCGTCAAGTCCAAGCGTTTCTCGTCCGGCGTCGGCGGCGCGTCCAGAGCGGGATCGCTCAAAGGCTGTCCGGCGCGGGTAGGATGCGGATTGACGTATTCGTTCCAGACTCCGAGGCGCAACAGCAGTTCGTGGGCTTTTTCCGGAGTCGAAGGGATTTTGAGTTCCTTCAAGGTACGGTTGGTGGTGGAGAGTCCGCAGGCATACCGCTCAAGCTCCTTCAAACGCGGAATGTCGCGCTCGTCCCAATCGCCGCCGCGCAATCGCTCAATGTGCTCGCGCCACTCGCGCTCGTTTTTCTCGCGTTCGCGCTTTTTCTCGCGTTTCGACTCGATCTCCTCCCGGGGAAGCGGCGTTATCTCGTCGATTTCTCCGGAGAAGCAGTCGCTGGCGCGAACTTCGCGGAAAACGGCCCAGGTGTTCTCCGCGGTAGCGTCGCCGAGGATCAACTCCGTCAATTCCGCGAGGGTCGCGGTCTCGCCTTGCAGAAGCTCCCAAGCCTCGTCCAAATCCAGCGGGATTCGCGTCTCCATCAGATTTTTCAGAGACGAAACCGGGCCGGGATGGAGTATTCTGATGTCTTTCGGGCGGACTTTTTTTGTTTTTCCGTCGGGGAAGATCAATTCGATTTTGTCGCCGACGGCGTCTACAAGCGCCGGCGTCTGCTTGAACAGCGCCAACGCTCTTTTTACTATGTCCAATTCTGACGCGGTCTCGTTTTTCATAACATAAAACTCCTGGGCGGAACTCAGTCCGCTGAAGTGATCTTCTTGATATACGCGTTTTTCATATTTATTTTATATGGAAACTATGCGTACAATCCAGTTTTAATCTATTTTTCCCGACCTTAATATAATTTTGATTTGCGAATTCCGGAATTTTTTGTGATTTTTCTTTGATTGCGATATAGGCGCATTTCAAGGTTTTCCGCCGACTTCGGACGTTCTCCTGAAAGTCCTATGGCGAGCAATATACTTCTTCGTCGCAAAAGGTCAAGTGATTTCGCTTGTTTGAGCTTGGATCAAGCGTCTATATGCTACGTTTTCAGGGGTGAAAATATGAACAAATCTTTTACGGATAATATCGAGAGGCGTTTTGCGGATGAGTACCGCGATGGGATAGATGCCGGGCGCATGGGGGTTATGGGATACGACGGACTGTCCGTGGCAACCCGTCATTCGCCGAAAGTCGCAACTGTGGACATCCATCCGGAGGAGATCGGGAAAAAAGCGGAGTCGCCATTCCGAACGAGACATTTCCGGCTCTGAAAACATTCAGGAGTTGGACTTACACGGGTTCGCCGAAACGGCCGGCGGCGGTGTCCGGTCGGTTATATTTCTCGGGAAATTTTCCCTCCGCTATTCCGCCGGTCTCGTCGTCTTTCGGAGGCGGTAGTTTCCATTCCTCTCTTTCAAAAATTTTCGTCTTGAAACCGGTTTGCTCTATGTTTTTGGTTCGTTCCTGGAAATCCGCGCATGCCCGGATGCAACCTTTCGCTCCGCAGACCGCGAAATAACCCACATGCTCCATGATCTGCTTGTAGAACGGAATAATGGTGTCGGTGGGCATTTCGTCGCTCGGCGTCCATCGCCCACCAGCCAGCGTGTAGGTCATGCGATAAGCGATCTCTTCGGACATCTCGCTTTCGCGCACGTTCAAATCGACTCCGGGCAGAGCTTTTTTCATAAACGGGGAGGCCTCGTAGTTCAATCCGTGGTGCGTCAGGGTGCAACGTCCCATATGCACGTCGCCCCACTCTATCGTCTCACCGTCTATCTCAATGCGTATGGGATCCCGGTCTCCAGGCATCGGGATCGCTCCGCCGGGACATTTTTTAGCGCATTTCATGCAACGTTTGCACAATGTTCCAGGTTTGATTATCGGATCCGGCTCGAGTTCCGCGTCGGTCAGTATGGTTCCCAACCGCACTCTGGGACCCCATTTCGGATGGATGAAGACCTTCGACCACCCTATCTCGCCCAAACCGCATGCGACTCCCGCGATTCTCACGTTTATATTGAGTCCCGGCGCCGGTCTTCCGGGAGCGACGGGTTCTCTGGCTCCCGGCCTCTCGGGCACTCCGGGTTGAACCGGCACCGCCTCGTATCCGGAATCCTCGATCAAACACGACATGTCGTAGTTGATAAGGGGACGGAAAAGGGTGTTCAACCTGTTGTAGGAGTAATAGGTGTAATTCGACCAATGGGTTCCTTCGGTTATTCCCCTGTATGTGCCGCGGGGTATGGGGGCGACTATGGAAATCACCGATTTGCATTCCGGAAAAATGTTTTTCGGGTGCATTCTTTCAGGAGCGTTGTCAAAACGCTCGATGTTGGCGATGCCCATGTCGCCGCCAAGCTCGACGGCCATCTTTTTCAGTTTCTCTTTCAAATCTTTCATTTTTCACTCCGTGATAAACATTTTTCGTTTTTAAACTTGAGCATGCGTACATATTGTTACAGATAAATATGAGCGAATGCTTATCGGAACGTGGAAGATCGTTTGGAGTACAGCCTTCAGACTGAATTTCCTTTCTGGCATGTGTGGAACTTTCGTATGCGCGTTATTTAAACGCTGGCTGAATCCTGTACTCCAAAACAATCATTCCGTTGTTAATAGTCATCCACAGATGCAATAAACATACATGACCAAGTCACGCAATCGGTCGGTTGTACGCATCTAAACCCCATGGTTTGCGTTTTCTGAATGGTTTGTTGAATTTATTGTCTAATTTATTTCGCTTCTCGAGTGAGACGACGCAGGCTCTCGCGCAAGCCGCGGCGAGTCTGTCTTTCATCCCCCCTCGTCCGAATGTGTCAACGGCTCCATTCGCGCATTTGGAGCAGATGGTTTTATCTCGTTCTCCATCGGTGAAGGCGTTTAACGGGCATCCTGTGAGGCAATCTTCGCAGTCGGCGCAGAAATCAAGATTCAATATATCGTCCTGAGCTAATTCCACGTCGGTCAAAATCATTGCGAATCTCTGTCTTGGCCCGAATTTCGGCGTTAGAAAGAATCCTCCTTTCCCCATATTTCCGAGCCCGGCTTGTTGTGCCGCGAATTCAATATCGACCACTACGTTGGGCGCGGGTTTGTCGGGTGCGACTGGAAGGCCATACGCCATGTCGACGTCGCTTGAGTACCCGAAAAGTGGCACGGCCTCCGCGTTTCTCTCCTCAAGCCAGCATGTAATGTCGTAGGTGGATTTCGAAATGAAGTTATCCTCCAGATATCTATGGCCAAACGCTCCGTAGGTGCTGCCGAAACTTGTTCCCTCCTCGACCCCTCGGAGGGCGCCTCGGAGAATTCGGCGTCCCAAAACAATGACGGATGCGCATTCAGGAAAAATGGATGACGGATGCTCATTGTCAGGGCGTCCCTCGAATCGTTCTATCGACGCGATACCAACTAGATCCGCTCCAGCCTCCGCGGCGAAACTCTTCAACTCACTCGATTTCATTTTTCACACTCCTTATATTGTTAGTTGTTGTTTCTCTTTTTTCTAAACGGGATCCGTTTCAACCTTCGTTTGGTAAAGGGACTTAAGGGGCGAAGGACTAAAGTCCCTTCCCCCCGTTGCCGCTTCAATGTGTTGAGAAATCGTCTCAATGCCCATCGTATTCGGCGAATCCCAGGGAGAAGGACGCAGCTTCCGCGGTTTCTCTTACCGCTCCAGCGTATTCCGATATCTCCTCATGTTCGTAGTTCTCTTTTGGTGGCATTTGCGCTCCTATGATCCCAGCCAACTCTCCATTCACATTAAAAACGGGTGATGCCGCCGCCACCACGGATTTTCCTCGCTCGTATATGGCCAACGCAACTTTCCTCTCTCTGATCTCCGGTAGTGATTCTATGAATTTTTTCTTAGAGGTGATTGTTTGATCCGTGCATTTTTTGAATGGGCATTTCTCTAAAAATGCATCAAGATCATCCGGAGGATGGTAGGCCGCAGCCACTTTCCCACTCGCCGAGCAATGAATGGGATTCAAGGTGCCAATATCCAAAGCTGAGTCGGTTGAATGTTGAGCGCTAAAGTATATGGCGTCGATTATCATCGGGCGGTTCTCGATGCATACGCTCAGATATGTGTTGATTTGGCGTTGTTTAGATAACCTGAGCAGAAAAGGCTTTACTTTTTGCCTGATGATATTTTTAGTGAGGCACAAATTGGACAAAGATAATATTTTTAAGGAGATCCCGTACAATCTGCTTTTAGGGTCCTGTTCAATGTAGCCCGCCTCGGACAGAGTTTTCAATAAACGACAAGCGTGACTGTTTGGAACTCCCATCGCTTCAGCGATTTGGGTAACGGAAAGCATTTCTTCCGTAGAGGCCAAAACTTGAAGCACCTTGAATCCGTTTCGCAATGTATTGTTCATTTTTTCAGTTCCTTGTTGCAAAATATAAAATAACAACAACAATAATTCCATATAATAGAATAAAGTCAAGCGTTGTCCGAAAAATAATTGCATATTTCTTCGAAAAGGACTTGAATTGATCGAAATTTTGTGACAAATTCAATAATAATGAATTAGGTTCAGTATATATGAACTATTGTTCGAGGCGTGACGCGGAATTGATTAATTAGTTTACCACGCCGTAGTTTGACGAAGGCGGGTATGCGAAAAAGGAGATAATATGGTAAAATCGGTACATAACGCGTTGAAGGCTTTGGATCTCATCGTAGAGCGGCA
>JAADHT010000010.1 GCA_013151705.1 Kiritimatiellota bacterium
GCGACTAGGGCGATAGATAAAAGTAGCGATGGCGGGACTCGAACCAACCTCGCCAATAACGACAATCCTTTCAATTCGGGCGTTTTCGATTTCTTTTCAATTATCCAAATCAGCAAGCTGATTCCGCCGCTGTTCCGCTCGCCGACACGATTTGAAAAAAAGACGTTTCAGAAACCCCGGACGGCTCGCCGGCCGCATTCCGCGCGAACGCGAGATTCGCGAACAGAAAAAACAGCGCAAACAATGGAAGCGCCTTTGTCTTGAGCATTAGATTACTTCCTCCGCAACTTCCCACCATAAAGTATCAAATTTTCCGTTCTTGACGTGAATACTTGTCCGCCGCGGCGGATTGAGAATTCAACTTTACTTGCGACCCACCGTTTTCGGATTTAGGAGCTATGCCCGCTTATTTCGCGCTTTTCTTCCGAGCTCGTTCGAGCAACAGCAACTGCGCCTTGCGGCTGGATATGCGGCTGGCGACGAACTGGATTATGTCGAACTCGTCCTTCGGAATGAACGCCGGTCTGACGTCCACGTCCTGATTTATGAACAGTATCGGCTTGCTCGTGGCTCCGAACACGTCGCGGTCGTTCACGATCGATATTTTTCCAGCGCCGGCGGGCAGATTCCACACGTCGGTGGTCGGAGCTATTGGTATTTTCTTGGCGTACTCTTTGGGCAGATTCAAGAGATACGTCCGGGTCATCCGTTTCGCGCGGGAAATAATAAATGGATTCATGCGCAGATCCGCATGCAGTCCCAATGTGTCACGAAGCGTTCCGGGCAGCTTCAAATAGAGGAAGTCGCCTTCCGCCACACCGTATCCAGGCGCTTTGACGGAGAACTCCTCAGTCCCGGGATAGACGGAAAAATCGGTTTTCAACTCGCTCGTCGGAGTCGCCGCTTTTGATATCTCGGCGACCATCTCCTGAAAAAGTCTCCGTTTCCGCTCGCGCTTTATTTCAGTGTATTTTTTGTTCCAATACGCGAATTTCATCCCGTAGAACGAGCGTTTTCGCGTTATCTCGGCGGTTCCGCTCTCATCAAGACGAATAGTGTAGGCGATATTCGTTTTCGTCTCGAAATCCTCGTCTGGACGCAACGACGCGATTTTTCCGGAACTCGCGAAAATCGCGAATCGCCCCTCGCTGGCCGTGGATTTCAAAGGAGCGTATTGATCCGTGTCATTCAAATACGCGTCCCCCCCTTTCTTCAGAGGCGTCCGCAAAAGTACTTTCGTGAAAAATCCGTTCAACGGAATATCGACAACACGATTCAAATCTTTGAGATACGGTCTGTCGGCGACAAGAACGATCTCGGGCTTCACGCCCGTCACCGCGAGCATAGCGTAAAGCAATGCGGCCCGGTCTAGAGAATTCCCGTAACCATCCTTGAGCGTGATGTCCGCGTCCGTCGCCGCTGATAGCGGAAGGACGCCCAAAGTCGGGCCGGCAGTCCTTATCCGCTTGGCGACGAATTTCCTTATCTTCAGCACCTTGTCGGCAAGTTTGGAAGTGTTTTTGACGAGTTTGGCGGCCGCCGCTTTCGCCTTCTGCGCTTTTTCGGCGGCTTTTTCGACGATAGCCGCTATTTTCGCGGAATACGTCCGCCAGTTTCCCGACGACACCGCGCATGAGGGCAGAAACGACCATCGCGGCGGAAGGTCGCGCTCCCATTTGCGGGCGTTGATGTCGGACACGCTCCAAGTGTGGGTGCCTTCGCCATCAGTTTTGTACTCGATTATGGAATTGCCTTTGATGTCGAGATTATCGAGTTTCAATTTCAGATTTTTCGGGGCTTTGAGCGTCACCGTCTTGGCTATGATGGGATCGAATCCCTGGAAATACTCGACCATCGAAAAGAAAGGGCGGTCCTTCAACTCGCGGACTACGCGGTATTCGATGACGCTTCCGACATCAACGCCGGGCAAACTTACAACCATCACTTTTCCGCCTGGATAACGGGGGGCCGCACCGCACCATGCGGCATCCATCAGATTCCGCTCCGCCGGCGAAACCGATTTGACCTCCCCCGATTTAGTCGCAACTCTCGCGTAATCCAAAGTTACCTTCTCCCAAGCCGGATTGTACCGTATCTTCAACTCGGAGAACGCCTTTTTTCCGGCGTACGAGACAATTTTCCGTTTCACGAAGCGTGTGACGCGCCAAGAGGAGGCGTTCCTCACATCGTATGAGACCTTTTCGTCGAGCACCACCGAATTGGCGTTGCCAGCGTAAAATCCCGCCGCTATCCTCGTAGTTCCGGCCTCGCGGAAAATAGGTGTTTTTCTCTGATTGTACTCTATCGTTTTCAGTGCGTGTTTCAACTTCAGATACTCCACTGGTGAAAACTCCACCGTCTTCAACAGAAACTCGGATTTAGCCACCAACACTTTGCCGGTCATGTGCGTACGGTGATACCAGGAGATAGTCTTCGAATCCAAAGGTTCGGATTTCGGAATCGCGATTTTCGCGCCGACCGCGTTTTTGAGGTCTATTTTCAAGGATTCCCTAACTCCGCAGGCGATATCCGTCCGCAAAGGGTATTTCCGCTTCTCCAATCCGGTTTTCCCAAGTATGAAGTTCACTATCCCTACGGTGCGTCCCATCCAGGGTAGCGGAAGCATCACTTTGCCGTCGCCTTTCATCAACGTGCGTTCGGCTATGAATTTCAAATAGACTCTTAATCCGCGGGAGGTGTCGCGGATGTTCGACGGTTTGATCTCGTATTCGACCAGTTTGGCGCCAGGAACTACTTTTTTGACTATCCTTTCAAAAAAACGCTTCCGCTCGAACGGTTTCCGCTTCGCGAAAAATCCGCGGTACTCACCGTCGTTCACCCCGTTGAATCGAAGCGTGGTTTCGGCAATCATAACACCGCTCTCGTTTATTGACGCGGTCGTGGCTATCTCCATCAAATTCTCGCTCGCCGGAATTATAAGCGAAACCCGCAACTTGTCCCCTTTCGGTTTGGCCACCAGAAAACTCTTGTCGCAAAGGTACGAGGGAAAAAGCTGACGCGTGTTTTCATCGGTGGAGTCCATCAAAAGATATTTGCCGTTGGGGGCCTCTATACAAGTTATCGCATGGTTGAAGAAAGGATTCGGAACGTCCGGATCCTTTTTAGGTCCAACCATAATCAGCACGGGATACGCTTTGAAACCGGCTATTCTCAACATCGCGGCCAGCAACGCCGCCTTGTCTCTGCATACTCCGTATTTGTTTTCAAATGTCGTTTTGGCGTCGTGCGGCTCGTATCCGGGAGCGTCCTTCTCGGTGGTTATGCCCATATACCGGATTTTCTGCGAGACGAACCTGAATATCGCCGTTATCCTCTCGGCGGGAGTCCTCGCGTTCCGGGTCAGCTCGACAACCTTCGATCGCATAGCCGGAGTGACGGCCTCGATATGTGGTTTGCACAAATTCCAGTACCATTTCGATATCTCGCTCCAGTCGCCCACGGAGCTCACCAGCAGACGCTGCGTCACCGAGTACAATGGCGGCATGTTGGGTTCTCTAAACATTCTGGGCACATTACGCACTATCCATCGGTAGCGTATGGCGTCGCTGGTCTCTTTGCGGAGGGATACGACGGTTCCGGGAACTTGGTCGCGGATTTCAATTCGTTTGAGCGGCAGGGATTTCGGAGCCACAATCTCGATCGTGTAGTTCACTATCGGGCTTGTGGTTTCAATCGTGAAAAAATCGCTCCAAGTGTCGGGCACCCTGGTTTTAACCATGTTTCTGAAAGCCACGTAGTGTATCATATCTCCGACTTTCAAACCGGGGATATTCACTTTCAGCACTTTGCTGTCGGGATTATAGATGTTGGCGCTCATCTGGGAGTTGTTCACCATCTCCTTGGAGTTGGCCTTTACGTCCACCGGAACTATTTTTCCGTCCGGTTTGATTATCTCGAGCTTTTTCACCATCACGGTGGAATAGGGAAGAGTGTGGGAAAACGATATGGAGCGATTCGAGCGCCGCCCTTTTTCCGTCAGGATTTTCGTATAGACGTCATCCCATGTCACTGAAGTGCCGTCGGGTCTGTAGGCGGTGAAAAGATAGTCGTCGACAAGCGCGTCGTCGGAATCGGGATATTTCCGCGAAGTTACCTGTTTCGCGGATTTGATCACCTCGGCCCGGTCGAGTATGCCGTCCGAGAAATCCATGCTTGCGTCGATATCCGGTTTTTTCCATTCGGTCGCCGATCCACTGTTCACAGGTGTTTTTTTACCGGGCGGTTCGGCGAAACAACCCGCGAATAGAAGCGTCAATGAGAAAACGAGGGCGAGATGGTGGTTTTTGGATCGACGGTGTCGTGTCATTATGCTTTTCTCCTTAAATTAGGTTCTTCCGGTGAAGCTCCGCGGGTGTCTTCAGAGCTTGAAAATCCGCGCCTGCCTGGCGGACGATACCGCGGATGCCGTTTCCATACTCTCCCCCCTGCGGGGTTTAATCTATATCGGAATGAGAACGACTGCAACGTCTCGAAACGTGAAATAACGCGGAAATCGCAAGGTCCGCGCACTTCGGCAAGGCTCGCCGAAGCTGAAGGAGTACTTTGATATCCCTCCATAGGTTTGCCCGCGCTTCTCCTTCGGGACAAAACCGTTTTCCACGATATAAACACTATGTTAAAGGGATTTTACGAATTGACGAATTACCCCCGCGGTAACGGGAAAAGCTCTGGAATGGCGCCGCGTCCGGATGGAGGCGCGAGTTGTGATAAAAACGCTGAAAGTATGCTGAAACCTGTGAATGAAGCTTTGCGGGCGTTTCTTTTCACTCTCGAAAAGAGCTTCCCGGGAAATTTTCTTGACTTTTCGCATTGGCGTGCCATCGTAAGCAACGTCGGGGGATATCCGATGGCTCTCAACCTGACGACCAAATCGCGCCAAAAGCAAGGAAAATCGCCGAAAATATCAGTTTTCCCACAAATTGCGAACGTTCGCATATTACATGTTCTCAACATAAAAACATCGCCGCGGAAGGGCTGAAGGCCCGCAATTCCAGAGCCCAGGGTGAAGCCCTGGGGATATGGAAGTCCCCCACCCATTAGAGCGCTGAAAGCGCGGAACAAATTATTGAATCATCGCAATTCCATCAATTCGTGATAATTTATTGTTTCGGGCCTGTAGCCCT
>JAADHT010000009.1 GCA_013151705.1 Kiritimatiellota bacterium
GACCGCCGAGGGTATTCATCTTCAAATCGCGGGCCAAATCCGGCGCTCGTCCGCATCAGCATGGCTGTGATACCTTTTCGAATAGGGTCTAGTTATTAAATATGAAAAATACGGACACGAAATATTTGGCGAGGATCCATCAAGCTTATCAAGATTTATCGATATCAAAGAAAAAAGAGTTGAGGTTTTTGGAAATTAGATGAGAGAAAAGCGGATTATTCCTTAAACTGTGTATGATGAGGAAGACAAACCGCTGTTAGCGGGATATATTGCCATTGTTTTCTCAATGATCATTGTGAGCGGGAGATTTAGATGTTTGTGGATACGGCTAAAATTTTCGTAAAGGGCGGCACCGGCGGAGACGGTTGCTGCAGTTTCCGCCGCGAGAAATTCGTGCCCAAAGGCGGTCCCGATGGCGGGGACGGCGGCATTGGTGGAGATATCATAATAAAAACCGATCTCGGTGAGCAAAGCTTGGTGGCCTTCAGATACAACCAGCATTACGGCGCTAAACACGGCGGACACGGAAAAGGGAAGAACCTCCATGGCCGCAAAAGTGACGACGTGATACTCCGAGTCCCGCTCGGAACAGTGGTCAAAGACGAGGACGGCAACGTTTTGGCCGACATGGATTATTCCGAGATGGAATTCATAGTCGCCAAAGGGGGACGAGGCGGCAAAGGAAATCCGAGGTTCGCCACAAGCTCGAACAGAGTGCCTATGGAAAGCGAGCCGGGCGTTCCCGGAGAGGAGCGCCGCGTGATATTGGTGCTTAAAACGATCGCTGACGTCGGATTGGTCGGGTTTCCAAACGCCGGTAAATCCACTTTGCTGAGCGCTGTTTCGGACGCGCACCCAAAAATCGCCCCATACCCCTTCACCACGTTGCACCCCGTCGTCGGCGTGGTGGATCTCGGCGATTTCGAACGATTGACCGTAGCCGACATTCCCGGACTCATAGACGGAGCGCATGACGATATCGGCCTCGGACATTCCTTCCTGCGCCACATAGAAAGAACGAAACTGCTCGTTTACGTGCTGGATATGGCCTGCGCGGACGGCAGAACACCTTGGGACGACTTCCATTCTCTGGAAAAAGAGCTGGAACTCTATATGAAAGGCCTATCCAGTAGAACCAGACTTATCGCGGCCAATAAAATGGACGTTCCGGAAGCGGCGGAGAATCTAGAGCTGTTGAAAAGCGATATCGACCCGAATATTCGAGTGATACCGATCAGCGCCAAAGACGGAGCCAACTTGGACGATCTGATCCAGTCGATAAGAAACGCCTTGGAAATATAGCGGACCGGTAACTGTTCGACACCGTTTTCAACCACTAACGACCAACAGAGTAAGGCTGGAGTTGCGAATCTCGCAACTCCAGCCTTACTCTATTGGTGAATAGTAGCGCGGTGCCAATTTGAAGATATCCCGCAACCGCTCGACCGACTACCCGCGAGTCCCGCGGAAATTCGTTTGATTGAAGTTGCGGTCTGGCTGCCCGGCAAGGACTCGAACCTTGACTAAATGGGCCAGAACCACTCGTGCTGCCATTACACCACCGGGCAAAACGGAAGACCGGAGTATTCTAACACCAAAAAAGGGGCCGTCAAGCCCCGCGTCAAGAAAAATTCCACGCAACATACCCAAACAAGCCCGCGAAACACATCGTCTCCGCCGCATATGCGTCTCAAAAAGGCTCCTGAAATCATTCCATTTTAAGCATGCGGCGAAACTCGCTGGGGGTGATGTTCACGTGTTTGGAAAACACTTTCGTGAAATAACTTTGATCATTGAACCCGCAGCGGCGGCTTATCTCCGAAAGGGAAAAAGAGGTGAATGTGAGCAGCCTTTTGGCCTCTTTGATTCTTATCCCGTTCAAAATCCGCGAAAAAGTAGTCTCCTTCTCCTCTTTAAGTTTGTGCATCACGCTCGACTGGCTCGCCCCCAGACTCTTTGACGCGCTGTCCAAACTGACGTTCTCCGAATAATGCCGCTGCAGATACGCAACAACTCTTTCAGGAAGCGAATCCTCGTTCCCCTTTTCAACGGGACCGCAGGCATCCGACGCTCGGAGAACGATTTTCTCGAACCAACCGCAGAGCTTCTTGAGATCATCCCACTCTCCAATCTCCTCTATCCAATTCGAATGCAAAGCCATCACCTTCGACCATTTCTCGCCGCGGATCAAACGATCCATGCTCAACGCGGAAACCGCGGGCAACAACAACGCCTTCAACTTCTTCAAATCCGGCTCTCCACCATTTTCCGCCAAAGATATGGCCAACGAAAGTATTTTGTCGGTGGATTCCCTAACTAGCGCCGAGTCCCCGGAAGCCGTCGCCAATAAAACATCGTCGATCCGGGCGAGCACCCTTTTCCGCCGCTCCTCGAATGAGAGACGCCTCAAAGGCAACGCCTTTTCATATAGTCTTTTCTGCTGTCGCCACAAGGCGTTGTTCGATTCGAAAACCTCATGGTTCAACAATCCGGTCGAATACATCAGCTCGCGCAGAAAGCTCTTCAAATTGTCGAGATCGACCGCTGGCACCTCCTCCAACCCTTGAAAAGAAGAAACGAACAATGCCAGATTCCGCTTGGTTTCAATCGACGAAAGAGTGGAGAGCATCTGATGTTGCACGTTTTGAAGCTCACCAGGCAGAAGAATCCCACCTATTTCAATGGCCCCGGCCACACTTTTTCCGTCAACTGATATGGGAGCGACCAAAAACGTCAAACCCAGCCAGCAGCGCGACTGATGAATATCGCCGACGGCGAACGCCTGGTAGGCTCCGGAGGTGGCCGCCTGACGACAAAATCCGGCGCACTTCGGATGGAGAACGCAGGCGGAGCACAAACGACAGAAAGCCCTGCCGTGCATCAACGCTGAGGCTCTACCCTCCATATCATGATAGACGGCCCCGAAATCAGCGAACCGATCTATTTCCTCCAAAGCGTTGCGAACTCTGTCCTCTTTTGTCAACACATTTTTCATTTTTGCAGAATTTTCCAAAAAAAATGACCGATTTTACGGGAAACGAAGTGCTTCGTTTGGTATAATATAACGTTTTTTCGTCGTACAACAACTTGAAACGCCTGCAAAAACAGGTGAAATTTCACGGAGGACAATCATGGGTATCGAGCTGCTTGATTCAATCAAAGAGAATCTTATGAAAGGGAAGGCCAACGATGTCAAGGAGATGTGCGAGCAAGCAGTCTCCGAAGGCATTCCAGTGGAGACCATCCTCTCCGAAGGCCTGATTTCCGCCATGGCCATCATAGGCGACAAATTCAAAAAGAACGAAGTGTACGTTCCCGAAGTTTTGATCGCCGCCAGGGCGATGAACGCCGGAATGACTATTCTCAAACCTTTGCTGGCGGCGGAAGACGTGCAAGCTAAAGGAACTATTTGCGTTGGAACTGTCAAAGGCGATCTCCATGACATCGGTAAAAATCTTGTTTGCATGATGCTCGAGGGGGCCGGCTATGAAGTGATAGATCTCGGTGTCAACGTGGATCCGGCGAAATTCGTGGAAGCCGTCAAAGAGAAAAAACCGGACATCGTCGCAATGAGCGCTCTTCTCACAACGACGATGGGCTCTATGAAAGTGACGATCGACGCTCTGAAAAGCGAGGGTGTCTCCGTCAAGACCATGGTCGGAGGCGCGCCATTGACCGATTCATACGCGAGCGAAATCGGAGCCGACGGATACGCCGCCGACGCGGCCAGCGCGGTAGATGTGGCCGACTCCATGGTGGCGTAACCACTTTCGGTTCATTGCTGCCGTTCACCACCAAGTCGCCAAATTCATTCGCTCTCGTCTTAAGTCTGACGAACGAACGACGGAGCGAATGAAGACAGTCCAATAAGTTTCGCCTCCCAAGTAGGGCCGTCTCGCCGAGACAGCCCTACCTTCTCCGTTTCTCCCCGTCTCCCTGTTCCTCTTGGCGATGAGGGTGAAATAAAACCGTTTTTTTTCACAAACCTCGTTTGACAAAAAAATAAAACACTGTAGTGTACGCGTCCCGATCATTGGATTTCAGCGGTGGAGGCGCCGCGGGACGACATAGATGAGCACGGCCTTTCCGGCTGGCGTTTCATTACGAATTATAACGCAACTTATATAATGGAATACTGACGAAATGAAGACATATCTAGCGAAGAAAGGCGATGTTGAACGCACGCATATCATATTCGACGCCGAAGGCGTTCCCCTGGGAAGGCTCGCGGTTAAAGTCGCCAACGCCCTCAGAGGTAAAGACAAGCCGACGTACACTCCCCACGTGGACACCGGGAATTTCGTGGTGGTTACGAACGCGGCGAAAGTTCTACTCACTGGAAGAAAGGAAGAACGCAAAATCTATCAAGACTATTCCGGCTATCCCAGCGGACAAAAAGAGCGCACGGCCGCTGAAATCCGCGCCAAACATCCTGAACGCCTTGTCAAGGACGCTGTTTGGGGAATGTTGCCGCACGGAAGACTTGGACGCGCGCAATTCAAAAAGCTGAAGGTCTACGCGGATGACGATCATCCACACAAGGCCCAGAATCCTCAAGAGGCGGCGGTTTAATCTTTGATTATCAAAAATATATTTAAGGAAATAGTAAAATGACACTGAAAACCGATGAGATATGGGCGACCGGACGCAGAAAATCGGCGGTGGCCCGCGTGAGATTGCGTACGGGAACCGGTAAAATAACAGTGAACGGCAAAGACCTCAAAGCATATTTCACAACCGAAGCGATAATCGGCTTCATCCGTCAGCCGTTAACCGTCACCGACACCGAAAAAGGCGTAGATATCGAAGCCAATCTCACTGGCGGAGGATTGGTCGGACAAGCTGGAGCGCTCAGACATGGAATCGCCAGAACATTGGTGAAAAAAGACGAGTCTTTGAAATCGGTTCTCAAAGACTGCGGAATGCTTTCACGCGACGCCCGCGTCAAGGAACGTAAAAAACCCGGACAGCCGGGAGCGCGCAAACGCTTCCAATTCTCGAAACGCTGATTTTCATCGTTTCATTTGCGAAAGCCCCCCCCTATACTCCCGTTCCTTGGAATTCATTTTCCCGGGTTCGGGAGTTTTTTTCGCCGGTTTGAACTTCCGCTTGAGTCGGTCCCCGCCACTTCCTCGATGA